>JBGSIP010000824.1:0-4923 GCA_041742495.1 Planctomycetaceae bacterium | reverse complement strand
CCACAAAGGATGGCAGCGAGCTATGGGCCCACCTGTACGCGGCGGACTTCCAGGAAGCGATGGGGGGCCCCGGTCCCCGCGCCACGCCGACGATCATCGAACAGAAGGTGTTGTCACTCGGCGCAACCGGCTGGGCCAAGTGCCTCGAACTGGCCACGGGCAAAGTGCAATGGGAACGGGATCTCCTGACCGAGTTCAAGATTCCACTCAACACCGAGTGGGGCCTCGCTTCGTCGCCGCTGGTGATTGAGGACCGGGTGATCTTCAACATCGGCGGGCCCGAAGGGCAGGGGCTCGTCGCGCTGAATATCGCCGATGGAGCCACAGTCTGGACCGGGGCCGGCGTCCAAATGCCATTTCCCCCCGGTGCCCCCAACCGTTGTGGCTACTCAACTCCCACTCTCACCACGCTGTGCGACAGCGAGATCATCCTCCACCTCGATGGGCACGGCCTGACCGGCTATGCACCGGACACCGGAGCCATCCTCTTTCACCACATCTTTGTGAACAGTGCGGGCGTCAACGTGGCGCAGCCGATTGTTCTCGATCGGGACCGCGTCTTCATTTCTGCCAGCTACGGTGCCGGAAGCCAGCGGCTGCACATCACGCGTAGCGGCACCGAATGGACAGTCACGCCGGAACTGACCGATGCACGACTCCTGCGTTGCAAGTTCACCAGTCCGATTCTGTTTGAAGGGCACTTGTATGGCCTCGACGAAGGCATCCTCGCCTGTGTCGATCCGCTGACTGGCGAGCAAAAATGGCGGAAAGGGCGCTACGGACATGGGCAGTTGCTGCTCACGGGAAAGCAATTGCTGGTGCTGGCAGAAAGTGGCACGCTGGTCCTCATTCATCCGAACCCACAGGGTCTGGAAGAGGTCACTGAGTTTGCCGCCCTCACCAGCAGTTCACGCGTCTGGAATCCCCCGGCGCTCGTTGACGGCAAAGTCTACTTAAGGGACCATGTGGAACGAGTGGCCCTCGACCTTCACGCCCCGTAGTGAGAGGAACCGCTGGCGGGCCGGCCTGCGGCCACGGTGGCTGATGCGAATTGAATCCCTGCGTGCTGGCCGCACGTCCCCGCTTGGCCCTTGCCCACGGGCGGTCCAGGCAGGCCCGGCGTCGCGGCTCGCGCACGCGGTCTCTTCAACCGAAGAACCACACTATGGCTGCCCCCGAGACGATCGCCGCAGCGGACCAACCGGTGAACAACAACCACTCCGCGATGGGCTTTCGCACTGACAATTGGCAGGAACGGCTCGACGTGATCGTCCAAACGATGCGTGAGATGAGCACACATCGCGATCCTCAGCAGATGGTGCAGCAATACGCCCGCCGCATGCGGAGTTTCTACCCCGCAGACCGGTTCCTGTCGCTCAGCCGCCGCAAACTCAATTTCCCGCAGGTGCGTATCACTCGATTTTCGGGTTGGGAAGACGACGTCAATCCCTGGAAATCTCCTGAACGGCTCCCGGTCATCTCCGGGGGCATCCTGGCCGATCTCATTTACGGGAATGAACCAGTGGTGCTGGGGGATGTCGACATTCCGCCGACCGACCCCGCCTTTCCCTACCTGGGGGGACACCGCTCGCTGCGTGCTATCCCGCTGTTTGATCAGGGGGAATCGCTAAATATGGTGATCGGTGCCCGGGTCATCCCGAACGCATTTCCCGTGGAAGATCTCCCTGAGCTGGTGTGGGTCTCCAATCTGTTCGGCCGCGCCACCCAGAATCTCGTGCTCGCCGAAGAGCGGGACAACGCCTATCGGGCCGTCGATCGCGAGATGAAAGTGGTCGGCGAGATTCAGCACACGCTGCTCCCCCGCGAAATCCCCGACTTGCCGGGTCTTTCGATTGCCGCCTACTACCGCACGTCCCAGCGGGCGGGCGGGGACTACTACGACTTTTTTCCACTCCCACACGGACGCCTGGGACTGCTGATTGCCGACGTCAGCGGCCACGGCACGCCGGCGGCCGTCCTCATGGCCATGACCCGTACGATTGCCCACACGTTTCCCCACGACACCGTCAACGAGCACGGCTCTCACCCCGAAGCCCTGTTGACCTATCTCAACAGTCACCTGTCGCGGCAGTACACAGCTGGACTCGGGGCCTTCGTGACTGCGTTCTACGGCATTTATAACCCCGCCAATCGCTCGCTGACCTATTCGTCCGCGGGACACAATCCGCCCCGTGTGAAGCGATGCGGCAACAACGGCGTGTTCGCGCTGGAGAAGGCGGGCTCACTGCCGCTGGGGATCAGCGAAGACGTCACCTATCAGCGGGCCAGTCATTACTTCACCCGTGGCGATCGCATCATTATTTACACAGACGGCATCGTGGAAGCCCCCTCGCCCAGTGATGAACTCTTCGGCGACGAACGGCTCGATCTGGCCGCTGGCATCTGCCAGTTGCATGGAGCAAGTTCGATTGTGGAATCGGTCGTTCAGGCCGTGGCCGACTTCACGCAGGTCAACACGCCGATCGACGACCAAACCATGATCGTCGCCGAAATCTCCTGACTCTCGCAGTCAGCCTCAGTCGGTGCCACATCGCCGTCTGTCATGGCCTGGAAGCCGTCTGCTGACAAGCGCTGCCGAAGACTCAGATGTCACCATCTGTAGACGCCCACCGGCGGAAACGCGATCGTTGAGTTCCGCTCGGCAAATTTCACTACGAACTAACCAGAGCACGGGACACCGTCGTGGCGAGTTGATATTGTGATTGGATCCCGTCTTCGCTCTCGCCTTGCTCCGGAGAGTCCTATGCGTTCATTCTTGCTGCTGCTGGCTGGTGTCGCCACCGCGGTCCTCACTGCCATCGGACTGTTGCTACTGGAAGAGACCGCCAATTTCTCGCTGTACTCGATGACCATCATGTTCGTGATTCCCGTCGGTGCCATCCTGTCGGGAATGGTGGCCGGTACGGGACTGTTCGGTGCGGCCAGGCTCATGAACATGCGGCCGCACTTCGGCGTCCTACTGAATATGCTTGTCGCCGGCGCGATTGTGTACTTCCTCATCAATTACGTCCCATATCAGCGGATGGTCGCTGAGAGTCCCGAGTTTGCCGAACAATTCACGTTTCCCACCTATCTCGACCTGCGCATTCGCAGCACTCAGGTCATGGTCGGCCGGGGCGGGAACGGTCAGGCCGTAGAACTCTCACCGTTCTGGGCCTACACCCGTGAGATCATTGAGGGCTGCGGCTTCCTGCTAGGGGGCCTGTTCCTGTTTGGCATTCTGGGCAGTGCCCCGTATTGCGAATCCTGCAGCAAGTATGCGACAGGCTCCACCAAGCATGAGTGGAAAACCAAAGACGCCGAAGCGTTCGCGGAGCGAGCCAACTTGACCCGTGCCACGCTCGCTCAAGGGGACCTCGATGCGGCAGCGTCCGTCCTCACCAACGGGGAATCTGACCGGAAGGGTTCCTTGGCGATGGCGCTGGCAATTTCGAGTTGCCCCGCCTGTGGCCGCCGCCACGGAACACTCACCGCTCACAAGGGGACCGACGAAATCTCGGCCCTCGCCTTCAAAACCTGGGAAGCCATTGAAGAGGCGGACGCAGCCGAAGAATTCACCAGCGAAGTGAACTCGCAGGGCGCGATGTTCACGTAGAGGCCGTGGGAAATTTGCCACGGCAAATTGCTTCTTCACGCCCTCACCCGGACTTCCAGAGGGGGGCCAAGTTGCCGCGAGCGAAGCACAACCAGCCACCGGCCTAGACGGTGTTTGCAATGGCGACGCAAATCGTAACCCATAACGCCGATGCATTACGATTGACACACTATCAGGCGAGCTACGCTACCGAGTACCGCTGACTGAATTACGTCCGGCGTTCGCCTTCCCCTACCCCAATGAGAGCTCTACTGCGCTGCCACCAATCGTCATTTTACGCCCTCCGAATCATGCCGCGAAGCAGAATTGAAACATTGCGTATGTCTTGAAACTCTTCGATTCTTACTTGCCGCTGAATACCGTCAAAGTCGTACAAGACTTGCCTCCCCTCAAAAAGCTTATTTAGTTCATCTATCAGACAGCGTACGGACATGTCGAGTTGCCTGGGCAGTTGACCACTTTCAAAACGGGAATACTGGCCCCTTAACGTGATTTGCAAGAGAACCGTTCCGTCAACATCCATGTACCGAAAGTGGTCATTCTCAATCCATGACTCGAATACGCGACTTTTGAAGTGTTGGTCGAATTCTTCTAGGCTGAATTGACTGTTTATCGATCCAAGCCTCACTGGCAATTGGTTAATAAAATTGTTCAGCGCACCCTCCACAGCCTCGGCGTCTTGGTCTTCATCGTCTCTCGATACACTCATCTTGATTCTTTCAATTTGAACGTTGAATTCGTAGTCACCGCAACGGGCGTAAGCCCCGCTTACAACAGCCTTCTCACTCAGCCCATCCGCCAGCGTTTCGCGCTGGATGTACTCCTGCCAGGTCGCAACCGCACGAGCCACTTCGATCGCTGATGTGGCAAACTCAATCACGATGCGATCCTCGATATTCAGATCGAGATCCTTCCGAGCCTGCTGCACGTGGCGCACAAAGTCGCGGGCCACGCCTTCGTCCTGCAGATCCTGCGTGAGTGTGGTGGAAATCGCCACTTGATAGCCGGCGTCGTCCGCACTCCCCCAGTCGCTGGCCTGTTCCGTACTGATCATGACATCCGCCAGTGACAGGGTCACATCTCCCCCAGCGAGCGACAGCGTCACGTCCTGCCCCCGACGCAGCGGCGAAAACGTGGCGGCGGGCAGCGTGGCAAAGGCGTCGGAAATCGCCTTGAGCAACTTGCCATACCGCGGACCGAGCGTCTTCAGATTTGGCTTGTAGGTGTACCCCACAATGCCATCGAGATTCTCGACTAGCGACACCTGCTTGATATTCAACTCATCGGCGATCACATCGGCCAGCTCT
>JBGSIP010000823.1:0-3623 GCA_041742495.1 Planctomycetaceae bacterium | reverse complement strand
GGCGGGAACGTCAGGTTTCGGCCACCGCCCACCCGATCACAGCCGCTGGCACACCAATCTCCATCACGGCGACCTGTCCCGTCCAGGTCTGTGCCTCCGGGCGCAGAAAGCCCGGCTTTCGTGCCACAAACGTGGCCGTGGCCCGCGCACGAATGCACACAGCATCCGCCTGACCAGAGTCCGCATGCCAACCCGTGGGAATATCCACCGCCAGAATCGGGACGCCGGCCCCGTTCATGACCTGCACGGCCGACAAGATCGGCTCGTTGAGATGGGGGCGGCTGCCGGTGCCCAGCAAGGCGTCGATCAGCCAGTCACCAGCCGCCAGATCGGCCGCCCCGGTCCGCCAGTCGGCAGGTTGGTTCCAAATCGGAATGGGTACGCCCAGCCGCGCGAGAATGGTGGCGTTGACGCGCGCGTCGGCACTGAGTTGCTCCAGTGGCACGGTGCAGCGGAGGGCAATGTCTACCCCGTGATTGGCGAGATGTCGCGCGATGACAAAACCGTCCCCGCCGTTGTTGCCGGGGCCGCAGCAAATAACGACCCGTCGGAGGTCCGGTTGAGCCAGCAGCCAGTCGGCACAACTTCGCCCAGCATTCTCCATCAGCACCAGTCCAGTCATGCCCAGACGGCCCAGTGCCAGCCGATCGACGGCGCGGGATTGAGCCACAGTCAGCACCAGGTCGGAGGGGACCCCGGTCTCGCGCGGCACAAAACCAAGGGCATCGTCCACGGGCAAATCTCCTTGTGGCCGGCTCAATTTGGGATCCTCACGGGATGATTTCCCCAGTGGTCCCTCAGGTGACCTTTGGACAGGTCGGGGGCTGGCGCTGGTCAGACCCCTTTGGATACCCTACAAAAATCGGCAGAGCCTGACACGTGGACAGGCCATACTGGCGGGCGTCGCACGTCTCGGGCAGCGGGGCGACCTTCGCAGACTCTCATTGCGCGATGGATTTGCCCCCTTACTTGTCCTCCGGTTTGTCTTCTGGATTGTCCTGCGGATTGTCCGCCCGATCGTCCTCTGGGAATTCCACTCGCCGTGCCGCTGGTGTACTCCGATCAATGGGCGATTGTGACCGGTGCCTCCTCCGGAATCGGCGAGGAGTTTGCCTGGGAGCTTGCGCGACGCGGCATGCACCTGGTGCTGTCCGCCCGGAATGGTGCCGCGCTGGAACAGCTAGCCGCCGCTCTGCACACGAAACACGCGACCCGCACGCTGATTGTCGCAGGTGACCTCTCGACCCCCGGGGGGGTGAACCATTTGGTGGAACGGGTGGCCGCTGAGCGGATTGTGCCCATGCTGTTGGTCAACAACGCCGGCTTCGGCTGGGTCGGCACGCTCGACGCCACGTCCCCCCAAACCATGCAATCGATGGTCGATCTCAACATTTCGGCCGTGATGAATCTGACCTATTTCTACCTGCCGCGGATGATGGAACGGGGAAGCGGCGGGATCATCAACGTCGCGTCCGTGGTCGCTTTCCAACCGGTACCGTTTATGGCGGTGTACTCCGCCAGCAAAGCGTTTGTGCTGCACTTTACGGAGGCCCTGTGGGCCGAAGCCCGCGAACGGGGGGTCACCGTCATGGCGCTGTGCCCCGGAACCACGCGGACCCGATTCTTCGAAACGGCGGGCGTGCAATCTTGGCTTAAACGCTCGTCGGCTCAGACGCCTGATGAAGTCGTTGCCACGGCTATGCGGGGGATCGAACGGCGCGATCCGTCAATCGTTTCTGGCTGGGGCAACTACTTCCGCAGTCTGCTGCCGCGCCTTGCCCGCCGCAAACGAGTGATCATGGAAGCGGCCCGCTACTTTCGCACAGCCGCCCAGAATGCGATGCATCCGCCGGCCAACCCGGTCCCCCCTACTCCGCCGGTTGCGCCCACCGCAGAGTCCACGCCCACTTCGACATCGACCTGACAAATTTCCCGCTCAGGCCAAAGACCATTCCGGATCACACCAACACCGGCCCAGCCCATTAAAGCCCGCCGGTTGGTACCGTGAATCGCGTTGACGGTCCCGCCGTTTGGAGCCCATCAACCCCAGCGGCTCCGGCAAACAAATCCGGGAGTAACGGCCCCGCATGTCCCCCCCCATCGAGGGGGGCCACTGACCCTCGCACTCCCTGTGGCAAGCGGCCGCAGGCACAAACCGCCTGAGGCGGGCAGGCATGAACGGCTCACGGGGGTTAGCGCTGGCCGTGGCCGCGGACGAAGAAGCGTTCTGGTGCGATCAGTTTCAGGTAGCTGTCGTAGCGTTCGGCGGCGATCAATCCCATGTCGGCAGCCAGCCGAACACCACAGCCGGCTTCATCGACATGGTGGCAGTTCTTGAATCGGCAATCGCGCACGAAGGGCCGGAATTCAATGAAGTAGGCCTCGACGGCTGACGGATCAATGTCCCACAGTTCAAGCTGTCGGATGCCGGGCGTGTCGACCACGTACCCCCCTGCGGTCAGCGGCAGCATGCGGGCGGTGCGGGTGGTGTGGCGGCCTTTGCCAATATCACCGCCGACGTCGCCAATTTTGAGATCAAGCTGTTGATCGACGGCATTCAACAGCGACGACTTTCCAACCCCGCTTTGCCCGGAGAGCACGCTGTCCCGGCCCACCAGCGCGCGCCGCAGCGGTTCGAGCCCCCAGCCGCGCGTGACCGATGTGAGATACACGGCGTAGCCCAGCGCTTCGTAGCGGCCGGCCACCGGTTGCAAGGACGACAGGTCGACAAGATCGACCTTGTTGATGCAGATCAGCGGCGTGAGACCGCTGCGTTCGCAGGTCGCAATGAACCGGTCGATGAGGTTGGGCTTGAGCGGAGGATCGCTGGCGGAGGCAACAATCACCGCCTGGGCGACATTCGCGACAATAATGTGTTCCTTGCGATTGGAAGTCCGCGAAAGCACAGTCGCCCGCGGTTCCACCCATTCGATGACTCCCGTGCGCGCGTCGAGCGCGCGCACGATGACGCGATCTCCCGCCACCACCGCGGTGCGTGACTGTTGAGCCAGGGTCCGAATCAACCGGCGGACCGTGCATTCCAGCCGGCGATCATCGGGCAGTCTGACGACACAGCCCTGGGCACCGACCGCCTGTTCGACGCGCCCCGGAAAGCAATCCGGGGAGTCGAGCACCCGCGTGGGCTCGCCTGCGTCGTCCGAGACCATGACTGTGCGGTGGCGCGTCAGGTCACCCCGGCCGGAAACCCGCTCTCCGGTGGGGAGTGATTCCAGACGCCCGTCGTCATGGCGCTGCGTCAGCCCCCCTTTGTCGCGGGTGCGCGTGCCGCGATTCTTTCGCATCGCAACCCGCTGTTTCCGTTTGCGTGCTGGCACCGCGATCTCTTTCAATCAACGCAGGCTCGCGCGACCGAACGATGGTCTCGCGGCGCAGCAGAGGCGTCCCACGGGCAATCACCGGGCATGGCACGGCAACTACTCATCGGGTTCAATCAGCCAGCTCATGATCTGTGATTCGGCGTCGTCGGCGTGTCCGCTGGCACCCCCGGCAGAGGGATTTCGCGACGGCGAGGACTTGAGGGACGACCGGCCCAGTGCCGAGACGTCCGGCATGGTTTCCCGGCTGTCGACCGAGGCGGCGCGGCGGGTGGCAGAGTCGCTGCC
>JBGSIP010000822.1:0-4575 GCA_041742495.1 Planctomycetaceae bacterium | reverse complement strand
GCCCCCGCCTCCAGCGCCGCATGGGCCGTCGCTTCGATCCACGCGGGGGACACCTGATTTCCCCGCAGATAGCCCCCGCTGCGATCATCGTCGGGCAAGGAAGTTTGCAGCACGAACTGCTCTGCTCCTCCAGCAGGCTGCAAATACCGGGTGGGAACAGCCTCCTCAATACCGTGTGGCCGCACCCAACGCAGTTGGGCTGAGCACTCATCTTCCTGCGTACGACTCACGCCCAGCCGCAACAGATACCAGCGTCCCCCCAACAGCCGGATGTCGGCGCGCTCCTCCGTTCGTTCGCCAGAACGGACGGCTGCGTCAATCAATGGCTCCCAGCCATTCACCAGCAACGTGAACCCATTGGGGGATTCCACCACAAACTCATACAACCCGGTTTCCGGAGCAAAGACGGCCCCGCTCCACTGGACGTGAAACTGACGTGCTTTGACTTCGTCTTCGTCCGCTTTCTTTGACCCCGCCCCTTTGGGTATTGGCTCGTTGAGCGGAGCCGGAAGATTCTCGGCCTGGGCCCGACCAAACAGCACCTCGGGAACGACTCGCGACTCGAAGCGCTTCTTCTCGTCGGCCCAACCACCGCGGAACAGTTCCAACTGCAGGCCCCGTTCGGCACTGGGACTGACTCCACCGGTAAATTGAGCGACCAGGTCCGAGACCGATTCTTCGTATTGCCGTGCAGTCAAACGCGAGAGCTCCCACCGGGGCGGCCGCACGCGAACCTGCGCCAGCGGGGAGTAAAACGCGTGATAGATGTATTCTGCGACCGCCGTTGCATCCTCGGCCACGCACAGTTCCGGCTCCCCTTCCGGCATCGTCCGGGAGATGAGGGCGGCCAGTTCGACAATCGGTTTGTCTCCCGCCAGCGGGATCTGATAGTGCTCGGTCCCTTGCCCCTGCGGTCCGTGGCAGTTCGCGCACAGTTTGCGGAACACCACTTCTCCCTGGGACACCGACTGAGGCTCGCTGCCCGACACCTGGAGAGTCAGCGCAAGCTCGCCAGCCGGCGGCGAGAAACAAATCGCGTAGGCCGCTATGGTCAGCGTCCAGAATCGAACAGCCATCATGGGCAGGCAGGCGGGCAGGCGACCGCGGGGAGGAGTCGCGCAACGGGGAGGGAGGCGGGCAGGTCAGCAACGGGCGCGCGGCAGAACAAAGCCAACCGCGCGTTCCCCTCCCCCAGTTTACCATAACTGCGATCTGATGCGTCAAGCAGCGATCGCGGATCGGCCAGAATTCACGACAAACCGGCCATCACCCCACCTGCAAAACGGCGAACCGACTCTGCGTCGCGCCGAGTGAACGACCTGCTGCACAACCCTGACCCGGACCAATCACAGGCGTCACTGGGATCTGCCAGTGCCGAATATCAGGGCAGCAAACAACACTGGCAAAGCCCAGTGGCACACGGACGAAATCTGGTCCACTCCGCGTCAGGTCATCCGGCGAGCTTGCATGGCGGCTTCCACTTCCGCCAGTTGTTCCTGCGTGTTGACCCCCTTCGCCTCGGCGATGTCAAACACGGCGGCGGCCCGCACCGGGCGACCCCGTTGCCGCAGAATCTCGGCGCAGTCCGTCAGATAGTACTCGCCTTGTGCATTGGTAGGGCGAATCTGTTCTAACGCAGAGAACAACTCGGGAGCTTCAAAGGCAAAGCAGCCGGTATTGATTTCCTGAATCAGCTTTTCTTCGGGCGTGGCGTCCTTCTCTTCGACAATCCGCAGAAACGTCCCGGACGAATCACGCACAATTCGCCCCAGACCAAAGTTGTCCGCCGTCACGGCCGTGCCCACCACACACGCGGCGCGATGTTCGCGCTGCTCGGCCAGCAAGGCCGACAATGACTGGCTGCGCAACAGCGGCGTGTCCCCGGCCAGCACAAAAATCGATCCTGCGTGGTCGCCCACCGCCTCGCGACAAACCATCACGGCGTGCCCGGTCCCTTTCTGCTCGGCCTGCAAGGCAAAGGTGACGTCAGGATGATGCTGGAGCGCCGCTTGCACCACGTCCGCCTTGTGCCCCACGACGACAATCGTCCGTGTGACACCGGCCGCGCGCACGGCGTCGAGCACATGTTCCACCATCGGGCGACCGCACACGGTGTGCAGCACCTTAGGCGTCTCCGATTTCATCCGGGTGCTCTTGCCTGCTGCCAGAATGATCGCCAGCGATGCCGCCACAAGTATGCTCCCATCAGGGTGACAGCGGGCTGCCGATCGGGCCAGACCCGGTCGCCGCGCAGCCACTTGTCAATTTAGAACTGCAGGCCCATGCGGACCATGAATCCGTCGTCGACCTCGTACGCAAATCCATCCGATTCAATCTCGCGACCCAGGACCGCTCCCGCTTCGATGAAGTGTGAGAAGTATCCATACTCGCCACGAAAACCACCATACGCGCGGAAATCGCGCGACTCAATGTAATCATTTCCGCTGGTCTTGTTGTCGAACTGATACGATTCCACGCGGAACTCACCACCGACGTACCCCCACAGCGGACTCCCCAGCGGCGTCCCCAAAAAGACCTCCACACGAGGCTTGGGCAGCACGAGTCTGAACTCCCAGTATTGGTCGGGCACCCAGATCAACCCAGCGTACGGCACAATGTACCCGTCGCGGCGGTCCCAGTACTGTGCCCCCAACACCCACGTCAGTGTGGCAGACTGCTTGGCAAACACCGCTGCCTGGGCGTCGAACTGCCACGCATCAGAAGTGAGCGACGATTCCAGATCGGTATTCACCGACGGTGTCACACCCAACTGCCAGTGCCACGGGCCGGTGTCGGGCGAGTCAAACCGAAAGCCAGCCGCCAGCCGATATAAGTTCTCGGGAATGTTGTAGGCCGTCCCCAGCGTGGATGGTCCGCCCCAACTGCGATAGTTGAGCTCCGGAGCAAAGGTCCAGGTCCAGCCTGTGGAACCAATTGCCGAGTAGCTCTTCACATAGTCGGCTTCCAGCGAGGTCATCGAGCCCGCGGCTGCGCCCGTATTCTCGATCGAAGCATCCGCATCTGCGAGGTAGCCCACCACCCACCGTTCCGTCCACCCCAGCCGCATCGGCTGCGGCCCGACAACACCCCCGCCCGGAAGCATCGCTCCCCCATAGGGGTCATACGTCGGGGCGTTCTGAAACGGATCGCCGGTATAGGCCGAAGTACCCGGTGGCACCAGTAGCGGGGAAGCCGTGGTCGTGCCGCCATAGCTAGGCAGTGCGAAGGGGGATTGACCGCGGATCACCACCGCGTCCACGTCACTCAGGGCATATAAGGGTGCGTCACTGACGGACAGTTGATACGCCTGAGAGATTTCTTCGGTGGGGCTGCCAAAGCCAAACAAATGGGGCTGCGACAGTCGCTCGCTGTTGGCATCTGCCACCGGCGTGGGATGAAAGGCACTGGCAGACAGCAAGTCGTTCCCGGGCGTTTCCTTGCCAGAATCGCCCCCGGCGGCGTTGCTCGTCATGAGCAACGCCCCACACAGACCCCACCAGAACCTGCGCCCGTGCTGCCGGCGCGCCGTGTCCGTACTCATAGCGATTTCCCCCCATCGAAGCGCCCCACGCAGCTCCCAACTGCAACCAGCAGTCACCTCCAAGGG
This sequence comes from Planctomycetaceae bacterium, assembly GCA_041742495.1. Taxonomy (GTDB): domain Bacteria; phylum Planctomycetota; class Planctomycetia; order Planctomycetales; family Planctomycetaceae; genus JBGSIP01. The sequence continues at coordinate 968 of JBGSIP010000822.1, read as the reverse complement.
CAACCGGACCGGACGGGCGCGGCACTTTTGCAGAAATGCGCAATTCGGGTCAATCTCAAACCGACGGTCCCCCTTGAGGGGCTCATGACGCAGCGCTTCCCTGCAGCGGAAGGCCATCAATTCGCCAGCGTGCCTGCGGCGCCACTCCCGATGGTTCGCTGGATTTCTTCGGCGAGATCACGGGCCAGCGGGCCGGCCGCCAGGCCGCCAGAACCGGCGTGTTCGAGCACCACGACAACTCCATAGCGAGGGCGCTCCGCAGGGAAGTATCCTGCGAACCACGCATGATCGGGCCGTCCTCCACCCGCTTCTGCGGTGCCCGTCTTTCCCGCGATGGGAACCAGAGTGCTCCGCACACTGCGATACCCCGTGCCACCCGATTCATTCACCACGCGAAACAGGCCCCGTCGCACCAGTGCCAGATCGCGCTGATCCAGTCCGGGCACCGACGTGCGCCGAGGCGCCTGTCGCGCTGCCACCAAATGCGGCCGAACCAGTTCCCCTCCATTGGCCACTGCAGCAATCAGACGTCCAATCTGCAGCGGTGTCGCCAGCAGCCGCGACTGGCCAATCGCCAGCCCCATGGTATCCCCGGCGTACCACGTGGCGCCAGCCGTGGGGCGCGGCAGATGCCCGGCGGCTTCCCCACCAATGTCCAGACCCGTCGGTCGGCCGAAACCGAGTCGATCGGCCCAGTTCACCAGTTGTTCTCCCCCCATCTGCCGCGCCTGGGCGAAGAAGTACACGTTGCACGACACCTTGAGCGCCGTTTCCAGATCGACAGGACCGTGACTGGCTCCAAAGCTCTTGTAGATGGCGCATCGCAGGGCATCGGGTGTGTCGAGATACCCTTGGCAGTAATGTGTCTGCGCCAGATTCGGTCCCGCGTCCGACGCCGCCAGTGCCGTGGCCACCTTGAAGACCGATCCGGGCGGCAGCGCCAATTGCGCGGCCCGCGGGAACAACGG
>JBGSIP010000821.1:0-2646 GCA_041742495.1 Planctomycetaceae bacterium | reverse complement strand
AGGGGTTCGGCGGCAAGCCCGTCAGATCTAGTGACAACCGGCGCAACAGCACCGCCCGGTCTTCGCGCGGAGCAGGCTGCCATGCTCGGGCTTCCAGTTTGGCCAGCACGAATGCGTCGATCGGATTCTTCACCCACTCGGCCGCTTGCACATTTGGCACGGCCGGGCGCTGCGGCGCCACATATGCCCAGTGCTCCCCGGGCGTCCAGTCCAGCGGCCATTCCGCCCCTTGCGCAATCCATTGCCGCAAGATCGACTGATCGGCGGCCGACAGCGGCTTGCCCAGGCTGGGCATCACTTCAACATCCCCCGCGGGCAGACTGATGCGACGCAACAGTTCGCTCGCGTCAGGGTCACCCGGGACTATCGTGTTTCCGCTGGCCCCGCCCTGCAGGGCACGGTCACGGTTGTCCAAGCGGAGTTCTCCCTCAGAGCGGATCGCTCCGTGACACTCCACGCAGTGGCGCTGGAACAGCGGAGCCACATCGCGAGCAAAATCGACCGGACCTTCAGCCTGGGCGGTCAGCGGCAGCAGCGTGAGCAGCCATGCCAGCCAACAGGTCTTCAACATTCGCCGCGCACACCACTGCCTCATGATCTGCACCTCACCCAGGAACCGGGAGCCTGCCCAACTGCCGCAGCCATCCTTCGAATTCGCAGCCTTGATCGTAGCCTGGCCTTTGATCGCGTGAAATCTTCCATCTGGCGAAATGTTATGACGTCCCCTCGCGAGCGAGTCACATCCTCGGTCACCTGCTCGCCGACGGAGCCACCTCAGGACTGCGGTTTGGCCCCCGGGGCCGATGGAGGGCTTGGAGCAGGGGGTGGATTCCGGATGATCGTGGCGTCGTCGGCTGTGGGGAACGATTCCGGCCCACCGGCAGGCAGGGGACTTCCCGCCGTTTCGCCGGGAGCCGCCGGGCGACGACGCGAAAACCACGTGAACGAGGGGAGCGATTCCGGTACGTCATCCGCTCGCAGTGTGCGCGGTTTCACGCGGCCGCCGTAGACCCGCGAAAGATCAACAATCTCCTGATTGAAGATCTTCACCAGGGCATGCAGGCAGCACGCCACCACCGGCGCAATGAACACGCCCCACAATCCGAGGGCCTGAATCCCACCCAAGATGCACACAAACGCCAGCAACGGGTGCAGCTTGGCGTCGGAGTTCAGGGCATACGTGCGGATGACGTTGTCCAGCAGACTGATAAACAGCATGCCATAGATGGTCAGGAACACGAATTGGCCCCAGTGCCCCCCCGCCGCCAGCCAGATGGCGCAGGGCCCCCACACCAGCCAGGTGCCGGCCAGCGGAATCAAAGCCAGCAGTGTGGCGAGAATGGTGTTGATGAAGAAATTTCCAAACCCCATCGCCCAGAGCACCAATGACGTTGCCAGCCCTTGGGCACCGGCGGCCAGCATCGTCGCGGAGACGACCGCCCGCACAGACACAACAAACTCCTGCACCACCCGCCGCTGGTTTTCGATCCGCACGGGAATCAGGGCTTCGGCATATTCCATCAGGTCACTGCCATCTGCCAGAAAGTAGTAGAACGCAAACAGAAACGTGAATTGCGCCACGACCCACCAGGCGATGGCCGTCATGACGTTCACCGTGGAAAAGGCGGCGTTGGGAGTCAGCGTCAACTGCACCAACTTCTCGATCGCTTGCCGCAGTCCCAGCCTCAACTGCTCCCCCTTCTGCTCCATCGCTTCAATGGCAACACGGTGCTCTTCCGATTTGGCCGCCGGGGGAGTTTCAGGTCGCAGACCCTCCTCGGCAGCCCCGTCCGCCGGGGTCGTCGCGGCATTCTCTGCCGTCGAAGTCGCCGGACTGTCCACCACAGCTGGACCTGCGGGACGTTCTGCCGACGTGGCGGAAGCAACCGACGGAACAGACTCCGTTGGCGCGACCGGCAACGTGCTCTCGGCAGCGTCAGTGCTGGCGGGGGATGCTCCCTCCGCACTGTCGGACTGCTCGTCGCTGGAGAGCGAAATCGAGTCCTGGAAATCCTGCCAACGCATGATCAACTCGCGAATGTGAAACCGTTCATCGGCGTAGCGGACGGTTTCACGCCACTGCCCATCCGCCAGGTTGTTTTGCGCGAACGTGTACAGCTGCAGTACGCCCAGTGAGATCCCCACCACCGTTGGAATCACCACGACAGAAACGACGGCCGCGGTCGTCAGACCAGCCGCACGGGCCCGCCGGCGTCCGAATCGCTCAAAGAAATAGCGATACAGCGGCTGACACAAAATCGCCAACACAGCCGCCAGGAACATCGGCATGATGAAGGGGGCCACGATCCGAAAGAATGTCACTCCCAGCACAATGATCAATGTGAGGATGACGGCCAGTGACACGAGCCGCGCTGTCGCGGAATCGGCGGCCGCTTGCCGCACTGCGGCACCCGACGCCGCGGAGACAGAGCCGGACGCGGTGGGATCCGAACGGTCACCTGCAGACATAAATACTCCTCCAGCCGGTCCTTGCGACCGACCCCGTGGATGCGATTCGTCGTTCGTAGAATTCGTCAGGCCGCCTCTGAACGAGGCACCCGGGCAGATCGCGGCTGCAAACGTTGATGACTCGAAAAACGGCCAACGCATCGCCCTCTGCGCACCCAGTTCCGGCTCGGCATGCGC
>JBGSIP010000820.1:0-14955 GCA_041742495.1 Planctomycetaceae bacterium | reverse complement strand
GGTTGCAGCACCCTGCGGCCCTCTATAGCATACCCCCGCCGGGGCGGACGTTCGGTTGGCCGGCAGTGGCCCCCCTTGGCGTCGTCCGGCAGTCGCAGGACGACCAGCAGCTCAGGCAGTGCGACTCGTCCTCGTGCGGCCCACGTTCACTCAGAAGGATCAGTCGTGCCCAGTCCCGTTGCGCTGTCCGTGCCGGAGTTGGAAGCCAAGGCGAAAATCATTCGCCAGCACATCGTCAAAATCACCACCGAAGCAGGCAGCGGGCACCCTTCCAGCAGCCTGTCGGCCGTCGAAGTGGTGACGTCGCTGTTCTTTGGCGGGCTGATGGACTTCACCCCGCAGAACGTGGACCATCCCTCGCGGGACCGCTTTATTCTCAGCAAGGGGCACGCCGTCCCCGTGCTGTACGCAGCCATGTGCGAAAAGGGGTTCTACACCTTCGAACAGATTATGACCCTGCGGAAGCTGGGCAGTCCGTTTGAGGGCCACCCCGTCATGAACCGCCTCAAGGGAATGGAAGCCTCGACCGGGTCACTGGGTCAGGGGCTCTCGATCGGCGTTGGCCATGCACTGGCCTGCCGGATGGACAAACTCAGCTCGCATGTCTTTGTGATGTGTGGCGACGGTGAAATGGGCGAAGGGCAGGTCTGGGAAGCACTCGCCACCGCGCATAAATACAAGCTGGACAACCTCACTTTGATTATCGATCAGAACGGCTTCCAGCAGACCGGTGCCACCAAGGACGTCCTGGACCTGCGCGAATTCGAGCCCAAGCTGGCTGCGTTTGGCTGGAACGTCCAGGCCATCAATGGCAACGACATGGGGACCGCTCTGAAGGCTCTGCAGCAGGCCAAGGCCCACAAGGGTGGCCCGTCCGCCATTGTCTCGCGGACCCAAAAGGGCTTTGGCATCCTCCCCGTGCTGGAAGCCGCCGGCGATCTCAACTATCACGGCAAGCCGCTGTCCAAGGATCTCGCTCAAAAGGCCCTGGCCCTGCTCGGTTAACGTTCGCCACGCGCACGTCACAGCCTCAGGTCAGACGACAGTTTGCAAAACTCCTCTTTTTCACGGAATGACGGACGATGGCGGGACCTTCAAAAGACCAGGCCAGCTTCTTCGGACAGGCCAGCGGACTCAAGCTGGGCCAAGCCCCGCGCGACGCCTTCGGTGATGAGCTGGTTGAACTCGGCAAGACCATGCCCGACATCGTCACCGTCGATGGTGACGTGGGCAACTCGACCCGCACGGAACCGTTCGCGCTCGCCTATCCCGATCGTGCGTTCAACGTCGGCATCGCCGAGAGCAACATGGTCAGCGTGGCGGGTGGTCTGGCCAGTTGTGGCAAGACTCCTGTCGTGGCCAGCTTTGCCTGTTTCCTGATGTGCAACTCGTTCGATCAGATCCGCATGTCGGTCGCTTTTCCCGGACTCAACGTCAAGCTGGTCGGCACGCATGCCGGTATCTCGATTGGTGAGGACGGTCCGTCGCAGATGGGGATCGAAGACGTCGCCACCGCCTGCTCGCTTCCCGGCGTGACGGTGGTTGTGCCGGCCGATGGCCCCTCGGCCAAGGCTGCCACCACGGCAACCATGCGGCACAAGGGCCCCACTTACCTCCGCCTGGCTCGGGGCAAGACAGCCGTCATTTACCCCGATGGTTGTCAGTTTGAACTGGGCAAGGCCATTCAACTGCGGGATGGCAAGGACGTCACCATCATTGCGAATGGACTGATGGTCGCCGCCGCTCTGGATGCCGCCAAGTCGCTGGAAGATGAGGGTATTTCCGCCCGCGTGCTCGACATGCATACCGTCAAGCCGCTGGACGAAGCCGCCATCATCAAGGCCGCCCGCGAAACCGGCCGCATTGTGGTCGTCGAAGAGCACCTGTATCACGGCGGACTTGCCAGCGTGGTCGCCCAGGCCATCGTCAAGCATCACCCCGTGAAAATGGCGGCCGTCACGGTGGGCGACCTGTACGCTGAGAGTGGTGACCCACAGGGACTGCTCGAAAAGTACGGCTTGACCCCCGCTGCCATTGTCGAGGCCGTCAAGTCGGTCCGGGGCTAGATCCTCGCCCGTCAGAGATGACAGCCAACTGCCGCACTCCCGCAGTGGGAGTTGCGGCCCGTGAGTGAATTGTTCAGACTGTTTCTGTGTCGGTGCTGGGAGGCAAATGGCGGCTCGCTCGGCCGCGCCTTCGGCGTACCATCCATACTGCCGAATTATCGACTGCCAGTTCCTAGGCCGGGCCGCATGGACGGGATCGAGTTTCGATCGTTTCGCAACCCCGACCCGCCAAGAATCCTCCGCTTGTGGCGGGAGTGTGGACTCAATCGCGGGGCGATTCGCGGCGTGGGCTGCGAGGTCCTCGAGTCGCTCGCGTTCTCCCTCCCTTACTTCGACCCGCGTGGCGTCATCATCGCGGAGATCAACGGCGAGTGTGTGGGCTACGGCCACGCCGGCTTCTGTCCCACCGAGGATAAATCGGCCCTCGACTGGACCCATGGAACGATCTGCGCCGTGCTGGTGTCCGCCGCTCATCGCCGCCGGGGGATTGGCCGCGAAATCGTCCGCCGACTCAAGTCCTACTTGCGCGAACGAGGTGCTACGACCATTTATGGCGGCAGCCCACTGGGTCAGGAGCCCTTCTACGTCGGCCTGTATGGCGGCTGTCGACCGGCCGGGTTCATGCAGTCGGATTCGCTTGCTGACCCGTTCTTTCGCGCACTCGGCTTTCAGCCGTGGCGTCACACCGTCATCGCTCAGCGCGATATCGCCAATCGCCGCGATCCCATCAGCTTTCGGCTGGTCAATCTCCGCCGCAAGATGGAACTGGACATTGTCGATCAGCCGCTGCAGCCCACGTGGTGGTGGTACGCTCGTTTTGGCCGGCTCGACACGTTGCGTTTTCTGCTCCGCATCAAGCCGCACGCCGAACCGGTCGCCGGAGTGTCAGTGGTGGGGCTCGATCACTACATCCCCACGTGGAACACGCGAGCGGTGGGACTGTTTGATCTGTTTGTCCGGGAGGGAGAACGCCGCAAGGGCTATGCGCAACTGCTCATCGCCGAGGTTGTCCGCCGAATGCGTGACGAACTTGTCGAACGGGCTGAGGTCCAGATCCCCGGCGACCAGCCCGAAGTGCTCAAGCTGGTGAATTCCTGCGGCTTTGAACGGGTCGACAGCGGCATCATCTATCTCGCGACAGAACCCTAGTGCTCGGTCACGTGGCGTCGCGTGACGCCCTGCTGTGCCCAGAGCCCGCCCTGGGCTTCTCATTGGTTGACTGAAGCACCCTGCGAAACCACTGTTCAGCAGGCCGCGAATTCCCAATTCCCCGCGCTGGATTTCCAGCTTGCAGAACGCCTGTGGTCTGGGCAGGAGGCTCTCGCCCGATAACTTGACTTCGCGGACGTTCGTACGCTGTTCCCAGGAGTCTTTGCATGTCTTCGATTCGACCGCGCCTGCGAATTGCCCAGGTGCTGGCCACCGCACAACCCGGTGACGAACTCTCGCTGAGCGGCTGGGTGCGCACGCGCCGCGACTCCAAAGAAGGCTTCTCGTTCGTTGAGCTCAACGACGGTAGCTGCATGAAGAATCTGCAGGTCGTGCTTCCTGCGGATGTCCCCGGCTACGAAGGCCTGCTCAAGCAACTGCATACGGGGGCATCCGCTCGCTTCACCGGCACCTTGCAACCTTCGCCGGGCAAGGGGCAACGGGTTGAGCTGGTCGCCGATACCTGCACGCTGCTGGGCCAGGCCGATGCGCAGACCTATCCGCTGCAGAAGAAGCGGCATTCGTTCGAGTTCCTGCGTGAAATTGCGCACCTGCGGCCGCGGACCAACACCTTTGGAGCGGTCACGCGGGTCCGCAATGCGGCCAGCCGTGCGATTCACAACTTCTTCCAGTCCCGTGGCTTTCTCTACATTCAGACCCCCATCATCACCACCAGCGACTGCGAAGGTGCCGGGACCATGTTTCAGGTCACGACGCTTGATCTGGATCGACTGGCGACCAACGGCCGGCCGGTGAACTTTGAGCAGGACTTCTTTGGCAAACGGGCTTCTCTCACCGTGAGTGGTCAGCTCGAAGCCGAGATCTTTGCCACGTCGCTGGGGGACTGCTACACCTTTGGCCCGACCTTCCGTGCCGAGAATTCCAACACGACCCGCCATCTGGCCGAGTTCTGGATGGTCGAGCCGGAGATGCCCTTTTGCGAACTCACTGACAACATGGACGTCGCAGAGTCGTTCATCAAGGAAGTCATCACGACGGTGCTGCGCGACTCGGCGGAAGATCTGGCGTTCTTCAACGAATGGATCGACAAGTCGCTCCTGGCCACCCTGACCGGCATCATCGAGCGTCCCTTTGCTCGCGTGCCTTACACCGAAGCCATCACGATCATTGAACAGTCGGGGCAGAAGTTCGAATATCCCGTCCGATGGGGTGTCGACCTGCAGTCCGAACACGAACGGTTCCTCGCGGAAACACACTTCAAGTGCCCGGTCGTCCTGTACGACTACCCGCGGACGCTCAAGCCGTTTTACATGCGCTGCAATGACGACCAGAAAACCGTTCGCGCAATGGATGTGCTTGTCCCTGGCATCGGTGAGATCATCGGCGGCAGTCAGCGCGAAGAACGGCTCGACGTACTCGAAAGCCGCATCACCGAATGTGGGCTGCACACCGCTGACTACTGGTGGTATCTCGACCTGCGGCGTTTTGGAACGGTCCCGCATTCTGGCTTTGGACTCGGCTTCGAGCGCCTCATCCAGATGCTGACCGGCATGGCCAACATCCGCGACTGCATCCCCTTTGCCCGCACGCCACGCAACGCCGATTTCTAGCAGCCCGCGCCTTGTTGACGCATTCCCCGCCTGCTCCCCCCAGTCCCGGGCGAGAACCAGCACAGAACCCGGCGACCGGCTATCATCGCGTCAGAAAACAGCGCCGGCGGATGCTCGTCCGGGACTGCGGCAGACGCGGTGTGCCAGTCGCGGCCGGTGGAAAGCCGCGACCCGTACGACACGTTCCGAACGATGCGCCTCAGGCCAGGCGTTCGCCTCGCGGCAATCTCTCGCGATGGCATTTTGATTCGAGCAGAGGACAGGTCCAATCATGCGAGTTTGCAGTTTTGAGAGCCGCCGCGCCAACGAAATGAAGTCGCTGATCGAACGTTTTGGAGGCCAGGCGACAATTGCTCCGTCCATGCAGGAAGTGCCGCTGGATCACAACCCGCTGGCCTTTGCGTTTGGCGAGCAACTGGCGGCGGGTGCGATTCCTACCATCATTTTCCTCACCGGTGTTGGAACGCGGGCGCTGCTGGAACTGCTGGAGACCCGCTGGCCGCGCGCGGAGATCGTCAGTTGGTTCAATGCGCGGCGGACGATTGTCCGGGGGCCGAAACCGGTCCCCGTGTTGCGCGAGTATGACATTCACATTGATCTCCGCGCCGCGGAGCCCAATACGTGGCACGACGTTGTCACGCTGCTCGATGAGACGCCGGTACCGGTGGCCGGAGAAGTGCTCGCCATCCAGGAGTATGGCAAACTGAGCGTGGACTTGGCGGCTGCCATCGAAGCCCGCGGCGGGACTGCAGTGTCTGTCCCCGTGTATCGCTGGGCACTCCCCGACGACCTGGGGCCACTGGAAGCGGCGATTCGTGGCCTGCTGGCGGACCAGTTCGACATCGTGATGTTCACCAGCGCTCAACAGATGCGGCATGTGGCACTGGTGGCGGCACAACTGGGCTGCGAAGCAGAGTGTCTGGCTGCGCTGCGCCGTACACGCATCGCCTCCATCGGTCCGACCTGCTCCGAAACGCTCGCCGAATTTGAGCTCCCGGTGTGGCGGGAGCCAACCCATCCCAAGATGGGACACCTCGTCAAGGAGTCGCTCAGCACTCCCGGCGAGTGAATTCAGCCGCGCGGCCTGCACGGTCGATCGTTGGTGCAAAGGTCGATCGCATGGCGGCATCTTTGGCAGCGAAACCGTGGCGCTTTCACACGGGGGCTACTCCTCCGCGGAGCGCAAGAACCGCTGCGGGAGTCCGCTGAGGGTCCAGGTCTCGACGCTGAAGTATTCCCCCGAACCGGATTCGGTAACTGTGACGCGTCGTTGCGCGACGCCGTAAGGGACTTCTTCGCAGGCCCACACATCGCACCGCTGTTGCGCCGGCCCTTTGAAGACCGGTGCCTCGTATCCGACGGTGATCGCCGCACGAACGCAAGAAAAGGCATCGGTCCGCAGCGGGGTCTTGAGGTAGCGCTTGCGCGAAGGGACATACTGTTTGAACAGCGGCAGACCCTGCCAGAATTCATACGCTGCCAACTGCTCCGCGGCCGCAGGGAGTCCAGCCGGCCAGCGGAGGAATTGCTTGGGGCGTTCGCCGGCGCGAAATGGAACGACAGCAATCCAGTATGTCTGCACTCGGGTTTCGCCAGCCGCGGTGACGGTGGTGACATCGATTCCGCGGCAGGCTTCCGCCTGCACCAGTCGTGGTCCGGCGTCCGAGAGGCGAATGGTGGCGGCCCCATCGTGAGCCGGAAGCTGAGCAAATTCGATCCAGTAGTCGTTGTCACGGGCGGGAGAGTCAGGCAATGCCATCAGCCATGTGTAGCCCGTCTGCGGGAGCACGGGAGGCGGGTCGGCGAGCGAAACCATTCCCGCCGACTGCAGCACTCGGAACAGCCACGGGGACTGCCACGGATTGACGAACGGGTACCACGCCGAGAACACAGACAGACAGACGGCAGCCCAGGCACCAATCCACAGGCCGCGGCGGGCGTAGATAAGCTCCATGATGGGGATCAGACCAGTCAGCCAGAAGGGGACCAGCCACAGCGTCCACCGTAACGCGACGGTCATGCCGCCGTAGTTGTAATTCTCGGTGCGCGTCAGGTAGAAGGCAAAGACCCACAGCGAGAGGATCACCGTCAATCGCGAGATGAACTGCAGGCGTGGCCAGGATCGCTGCGCACCAACACCGGTGCCAATCACGGCAAACAGCCACACCGGTGTCAGGCTGAACACACCGTGATGCCCCAGCAGGCAGTGGAACAGGTAGACGCCCACCGAGTCAGTCGCCCGGTCGATCCCTCCCGGTTCGGACCAGTAGCTGGGGATGCCCTCGTGCGTGAAGACATATTTCTCGGTCCCGTAGTACGCATAAAACGGCACGACTCCGCCCGTGACGATGATGTTGGTGACGAAGTAGAACCCGAGAGGTACGAGGGCCGCGGGTACGAACCCCGCCCACGTGCGAACGTGGTGCTTCTGAAAGCAAAAGCCGAACGCGATGAGCCCCAGGACGACTGCCGGCAGCTCACAACAACAGCAGAAAGCTGCCGCGAATCCGCATAGGGCGTACTGCCACGCACCAGAGCGTTGACGACTGCGAATGCGGTCGAGCAGATCGATCGTGGCCATCGCGGCGACGGCAGCGGGCAAGTGGTTGTTGAGCGACGTGGCAAAGGGCAGCAGCAGCGTCCCGAACGCACCCACCAACAACGGGAGCGCGCGGAGTTCCGGACGTTCCAGATGCCGGCGAAGGTAGTTCCGCCACAGCACCAGCAGCCCCAGGAACGGCAGGCCATGCCACACAAACACCAGAATCTGCGTTGTCAGTGCCGTTTGGCTGTTGAGATTCAGCGGCGTCGTGGACCGCAGCACGGCATACGTGCCAGCCACCAGTGTGGACAAAAACGGAGGCTTGCTGGAATAGAAGTGTCCGTCATGTCGCACGAGATCGATGGTGTCCCAGCCGGGTACGGTGCGGATTTCGTCGATGGTGTACGTGCCGCGTTCCACCAGCGACCAGACCGTACACCAGCGCGAGCGGTCATTGGCACTCAACAGCGGAGGCGTGGCGAAAATGCGTGCAGCGAGCAGCACCCCGACGATGAGGATGACAGCCAACTCCCACATCGCATGCACCGACGTGGGCTGCCGCTGTGACGAAGTGGCTGTGTTGGACGAGATAGCGGCCATAGCGAGGTTACAGATCCTGCAACAGGTCGCGGAGGTAGAACAGATGTTTGCCGAGCCGGCCACCATAATTTCCGGCGGACACAAACGTCACCCCCGGTTTTGCAGTGGCTGCCCAGATCCCCCGCCGCATGGCCAGTTGCACCGATTGCGCCGACAGGCCGTCAATCACAATTTCGTACACACAGTTCACGTCGGGGGGAATCGCGGGTGTCACACGCGGCTTGAGCAAGGGACAAAAGGCGTCGTTGGTGCTGGCCTTCAGGGCCGCATAGCGGGAGCCAACCTTGCTGCCGCTGCGGACAATTCCACCCGGGAAGGGGAGGATGATATCCGGAACCTTTCGCATGGCGGATACGGCGTGTTCCGTCGCGGCGAGGGTGGCCGCGGGATCGGTCCCGCACAGCAGAAGATTCCCGCCCGCCACCCCTTTGACCGCCCCGATCACAGCAGCAATCACGCACTCCCCTTCCATGACCGGAATCCGCCAGTAGCGCGTCTCGCCGATGATCTTGGACATCTGAAAGCCATCGCCAAAGAAGCGCAGTTGCTGTCCGAGTGCCAACTGCTTTTCGCTGGCGGCGGTGCTCAGCCCCGCATAGCAGGCCGCGGTGGGACAGGTCAGCAGGCATTGCCCAACGCGATTGATGACCGCCTTCTCGAGCGCCGCGCTGCTGAAGGCAAACAACAGCACGCTGCAGCCGGGACGACCGTCCGGCGTTTCGTCCGCAGCGAGCTCGCGTTCAATGGCGGCTTCCGCATCACAGGCAATGACACTGGTCGCATAGCCCGAGATGGCCGTGGCTGCGGTGAGGGCCCACTCTCGGGAGGCTCCCGTGATGAGGAGTCGCGTGCCCCACATCGAGAAGGCCTCGGCGTACTCATCCGCAACAGGGACATCGTGACAGAACAATGGCTTCACAGTTTGCAGGAGCCTCTCTGATTCGATTGGGCTGCATCAGGCAGGATCAAAGGGGATCAAGGCCGCGCGACTCACTTCGCCCCTTTGGGACGCCGCCACGTGCGTTGCTTGCCCAGCAGATCATGAGCGGCCTGCGGACCCCATGTCCCGGCCACATACGGTTGTGGTTCGATGCGCTGGCCTTCCCAGAATTCCAGGATGGGAGTCACAAAGGCCCAGGCCGCTTCTAACTCGTCGCTGCGGGTGAACAGCGTTGAATCGCCACGCAGCACGTCGAGCAACAATCGTTCGTAGGCTTCCGGCAGCGATTCGTGGAAGCCATCCTCGTATTGAAAGTTCAGATCGACCGGGTGGATCTGGTACTGCATGCCCGGCCGTTTCGTCGAGCACTTGAGTGAAATCGCCTCGTGAGGCTGAATGCGAAACACCAGCGTGTTCGGGCGGGCTTCGACCAGATCGCAAATGTCCCCTTCGCATTCCACCGTGGTGAACAGATTCAGCGGAGGGAGCTGGAATTGAATGGCAATTTCTGTGACGCGGGCCGGCATCCGCTTACCCGTGCGCAGGTAGAACGGAACCCCCGCCCACCGCCAGTTGTCGACATATGCTTCCAGTGCCACGAACGTTTCGCGACGGCTGTCGGCGGGAATGCGGTCTTCGCCGCGGTACCCGCGGGCCACGAGACCGTCAATTTCGGCTTCGGTGTACTGGCCGGGAATCGCCCACCGAGAAATGTCCGTGGGGTGCCCCGGAGACAGGGCCTGCAGCACCTTGACCTTCTCGTCGCGTATTTCGTTCGCCCGGAACATCCCCGGCGGCTCCATGGCAACCAGACACAACAGTTGGAGCAGATGGTTCTGCAGGACATCCCGCATCGCCCCCGACTGGTCGTAGTACCCGCCGCGACCGCGTTCCATGCCTTGCGTTTCGGCCACGGTAATCTGAATGTGATCGACGTGATTGCGGTTGAGCAGTGGTTCGAAGATCGAGTTGCCAAAGCGAAACAGCAGAATGTTCTGAACCGTTTCTTTGCCGAGGTAATGGTCGATGCGGTAAATCTGGCTTTCGTCGAGCAGCCGACTGAGTGAATGGGTGAGTTCGCGCGCCGACTGGAGGTCATGCCCAAACGGTTTTTCGAACACCACGCGCAACCAGTGGGGATGTTCGGGATCGGGAATCATCCCCGCGTCGGACAGGGCCTGCACGGAGGGGAGGAACAGGCTGGGCGAGGTGGCCAGATAGACCAGCCGTCGGCCACTCAGTCCCGCGTCGCGTTCGATGGCTTCGACGCTCGTGCGCAGCTCGGTGTAACCCGCTTCGGTTTCGATATCGAGCATGCGATAGAAGAGTAGTTGGGCGAACTCATCCCATTCCTGCCTCGCGATGACGCCGGTCCGGGAGTTCTTCTTGACCGCTTCGAACATCTCGTCGCGGAAGCTCGCATCGGTCTTTTCCCGCCGAGCGACGCCAACAATCCGCGAGCCCGCAGGCAGAAATCCGGTCCGCCAGAGTGTAAACAGAGCGGGGACCAGCTTGCGGGCGGTGAGATCGCCCGAGGCCCCAAAGATCATGATCGTGGCAGCTTCGGCTTTGAGGCCGTCAGCCTTCTGGCGGGGGACGATCGACATGCGTGCTTCTCGCGCGGGAGGAAATGTCCGAGCCACCCCAGCGGGAGGTCGTCGAGAGCACGTTCATTCCTGCAAATGCTAAGCACCAGCAACCGTGGCTGTCCGGCGGGATGGCAGCGAACGAACGTGCGCGCCGCTGATGTTATGTCAGCCGCCATCACCCGTCGAGGAGGGCTGCCAGATCGGCGGGAGAAATCGCGCAGAGTGTTTCCACCACGCGGTCGGCGGCATGCAGCTCGGCCACCGTGCGACCTGTGCTCGCCAGCCCCAACACTTTCATTCCCGCGCGATGAGCGGCCTCCACGCCAACCGGAGCGTCTTCAATGACCACGCAGCGAGAGGGGGGCATGTCGATGCCGGCAGCGGCCGTCAGGAAGATCTCCGGATGCGGTTTCCCTTCCTTCACCATCCGCCCATTGATGCGCACCGAGATGATCTCATGCAGGTCGAGTCCATCGACGGCAACCTGGACGTTGGCCGGGGGGCCAGACGAGCCAATCGCCATCTTCCAGCCCGCCTCGCGCAGCGCGCGAATGAGTTCGCGCGTGCCGGGAATCGCCGGGAAGTTCTCGCGGACAATCTCCCGATAGAGATCCTCCTTGCGGAGGTCGATCGCATGCAGTTCCTCTTCGGTGAGATTCAGATCGGCCCATTGATCGCGCAAGACTTCCCGGGTGGTGCGACCAAAGCCGGCAACGAAGTCCTCTCGGGTGCAGACACGACCATGTTCAACGGCGATCTGCTGCCAGGCGATGAAGTGAGGCTCGTACGAGTCGACAAGAACTCCATCGACATCAAAAATCACGGCAGCCAGGAAAGACATGCGATTCCAGTCAGGCAGGTGGGAAAGCCGTGTGTCGGACGCCAGCAGCGCTTCAACGCGGGCAGAGTGACAACGGGCTGAGGAACTCAACGAGGACAATTCTTTCGCAGCAACCGGGCACCCTAGCGACGCAGCCGGACGAACTCGTGACGAACTCTGCGGCCATGCCGACACACGCATCGGGTTAACCCGGACCTCCCAAAGCTTCATAAGCGCGGCGATGTGAACTGGCGGCCGAGAGGTTCAGGACTTCGATGAATGGTGCGCGATCCTGATCGGTGATCGCCGTCCACGGCTCAACCAGCCCGTTGACAGAGCGTCCCATGTCGGTCTGGCGCAGTTCCAGTTGCGCATGCAGAATCCAGTAGGCGGTTGCAATGTCAAATTTGCCGGAGACGCTGGGAGCCGGCAGGCCGGAGGCGGAGTCGCCATGCTCAGGATGCCGGAACGTCAATCGCAACAGGGCCTGCACCAGGGCGACGTCCTCTTCAGCGTTGGTCTGGCCCGGTCCGACCGGCTCTGACACTGTCCACAAAGAGAGCAGCGGCCCGGAGTCACAACTGAGGGGGGACGACAGCGTGATGATGTCAGGCATACATGGCTCCCGGTGAGGTGGTGATCGACTCTGAAACCCGTGGCGGTTGGCGGAACTTGTCTGCCGACGATTTTCCGCCGCCTATTCTCCGCAGACTCTGTGGCGAGTGTCCATGCTGGCTAACCGGCTTCCAGTTCGGCATTGATCTCGAACCACCGTTCTTCGAGGCCGGTGATTTCTTCACTGACCGTCGTGAGTTCGCGGTGAATGCGCTGAGCGTCTGCCGGGGAGGTCGTGTTGCCAAACTCTGCGCTGAGTTCTTTGCGGCGTGAATCCAGTTGCGCAATCCGCTTTTCGGTTTCGGAGAGCTGACGCCGCAGCTTCTTGTCTTCGCGGGAACCGGCCCGCGCGGCCGGTGCCGCAGCGGGGGGAGCGTCGGTGGCATTTTTGGGCGACACCTTGAGGGTCAGTTGTCGCTGCCCATCTTCGGTCTCTTTCCGAATGCGGTACAAGTACGTTTCATATGAGCCGGGATAGGCGGCCACGCGGCCGCCACGCACCTCAATGACATCTGTCGCGAGTGCCTGCATGAAGTGGCGATCGTGACTGGTGAAGATCACCGTGCCGGGATAGGCCTTGAGCGCCACGACAAGGGCTTCGACCGTTTCGACATCCAGGTGGTTGCCCGGTTCGTCGAGGATGAGCACGTTTTTGTCGCTGAGCAGCAGGCCAGCCAGGCAGAGCCGTGCGCGTTCCCCCCCGGACAACACACCAATCCGCTTCTGCACCGCCTCTCCACGGAACAGGAACGAGCCCGCGGTGTCGAGAATCTGCTGTTGGGTGACGCCAAAGGCGGCTTCGGAATCGAGATATTGCTTGACGGTCCAGTCCGCCGGCAGCGTGGTGTAAACGTGCTGGGCGTAGGTCCCAATTTCGCAGCCGTGGCCCCACTTCAATGTTCCGGAGTGCAGTTCCAGCGAACCGACCAGCGTGCGCAGGAACGTCGTCTTGCCCTCGCCGTTGTCCCCGACAATCGCCACGCGGGTGCGGTGCTCGATTTCCACGCGAATGTCACGGGCGACGACATGGTCGGGATAGCCGATGGCGGCATCAGTGACGCGCACCGCGGTCCCCTGCCGGGCGTTCACAGGAGGAAACGAAATTCGGACGACCGACTCGCTCGCGGCAATGTCCTTCAGTTCAAGCCGGTCCAGTTCCTTCTGCTTGCTACGCGCCTGCGAGGCGGTATTGGCATTCGCGCGGTTCTTGTTGATGAACGTTTCCAACTGCCGCATCTTGGCTGCGATGGCGGCATTGGCGCGTTCGTCGTGCTGCTTCTGTTCTGCCACGTTCTGCAGAAATGTATCGACGTTGCCTGGGTAGAAACTGAGCTTCCCCCGGGTGAGATCGAGCGTGTGGTCACAGACGGCGTTCAGGAAACTGCGGTCGTGCGACACCACCAGCAGTCCCGCGCGAAAGCCCTTGAGAAACTCCTCCAGCAGCATCTGCGTGCGGATGTCGAGAAAGTTGGTAGGTTCGTCGAGGACCAACAGGCTGGGCTCGTGCAACAGCAGGCTGGCGAGCTTGACGCGGGTCTGCCAGCCACCGGAGAGCTGGCGGACAGGTGTGTCGAGCGCCGGCCCTTTGAGGGAAAACTGGGCCGCGACTTCGCCGCATTTCCAGTCGGGCTGACCAGAGTCACGCAGGAGAAAATCGAGCACGGTTTCGCCGGGCTCAAACGGGTCGTGCTGCTGCAGATAGCCCACGTTCAGGCGGGGATGGCGAATCAGTTCGCCGCCGTCCAGTTCTTCCTGGCCCAGCAGAATGCGACACAGCGTCGATTTGCCCGCTCCGTTGCGGCCAATCAGCCCCACCTTGTGATGATCCTGCAGCACGACATCGGTGTGATCCAGCAGGACCTGCGGACCATAGTTTTTGCAGGCATCACGAAGTTCGAACAGGACCGCCATGAACGCCTCACGTACTCCCTGATAAAGCCCGGGCGGGGAGCCATCTCCCGCACCCGGATCACAACTGGAACCAGCTTGCCGCCAACCGTTGCGGCGGTTTCACGCTCAGGTACTCCCACAGTGAACCTGCCACAGCGAATCTGCCACCGTGTTGGCTGTTGTCGCTTGTCAGCCCACAGCAGTCCCTACGCGTCGTCGAGCAGATCGACGGCCGCGAACGGTTTGCCTTCCAGCATTTCCAGGCTGGCCCCGCCGCCGGTCGAAACGTGTGTGACACGGTCGGCGAACCCCAGTTGCTGAACGGCCGCGGCACTGTCGCCCCCACCAATGATGCTCACCGCGTCGCTGTCGGCGATGGCCTGTGCGACGGTCTTCGTACCGGCATCAAACGGAGGGAGTTCAAACACGCCCATCGGCCCGTTCCAGACGACCGTCTTGGCCGACTTCAACAACTCGGCAAACTGCTGCGCCGTCTGGGGACCAATGTCGAGTCCTTCAAAACCGTCCGGAATGTGACCCGCGGGCACGACCTGCTTCTGGCAAGACGAGCTGAAGGCATCGCCGCAGTGAGTGTCGACCGGCAGCACGAGCTTGCCGTGGCTCTTCGCCATCAGTTCGCGAGCCAGTTCCACCTTGTCAGGCTCGACCCGGCTGTTGCCGACTTTGCCGCCACTGGCGAGGGCAAATGTGTACGCCATCGCTCCGCCGATGAGAACCTTGTCGCAGATGCCCAACAGGTTCTCGATGACTTTGATTTTGTCCGAGACCTTGGCTCCGCCCAGAATGGCAACGAACGGGCGTTCCGGACGGGCGATGACTTCCGAGAGGTACTGGATTTCTTTGGCGACCAGGAATCCCGACACCCGCGGCTTGCCCGTCATGGCTGCTGGCACCGCGACCATCGAGGCATCCTTCCGGTGGCAGGTGCCGAACGCGTCGTTGCAGTAGATGTCACCGAGTGCCGCGAGTTGTGCGGCGAGTGCGGCGTCCCCTTTTTGTTCCCCTTTTTGGAACCGGACGTTCTCGAGCACCAGGACTTCACCCGCCTGCAGTGCCGCCGCCTTGGCCTGACTGTCGGGGCCGCCCACATCG
>JBGSIP010000819.1:0-2154 GCA_041742495.1 Planctomycetaceae bacterium | reverse complement strand
GGGCAAAGCAAGAGGCTCGCGACGGGCAGCATTCACCGGGTGGGTTACATGTACAGTCTGGGGAGCGAATGTGGCGACGGGCGGGCAGACAAACGCAGGCTCGGTTGTCGTTTCGCGCCGAGTGATCGCGTGGCCGATGGTGGCCGAGACGCGATAGCACATCCCGTCTTCAGACGTCGTCTGCAGCACTAGTGGTTTTGACGGCTCAGACGAATGTGGGGACTCCGTCGTGGTCTCGGCAATCAGTCGCAACAAGATGTGCGAGCCCGCCACGTAGCCGACCTGACGAATGAACTGGGCATCCGCGGCAACCGCCGAGGAGTTCGCAAACGGATGACAAAGATCAACTCCCGCCGCGGCGGGGTCCTGAATGCGATTCCGTCGTTGCGCGAGCAGCGCAGCCGGAGCGATTGCTTCGGCAGTGACGCCGGAAATGACGCCCCAGATGTTCGTTCCGCTCTGCAGTGCTGAGGAGAGACGTTGCAGCAGCAGCACGCCCCCACCTTCGCCGGGCAGATAGGTGTGGCAGTCGGCCGGAATGTCCGTGGGGAGACCAGACCGTGTCAGCAGACCCAATTCGGCCAGTCGTATGAATGAGCGGCGATCAAGACTGCTGAAGCCACTGCCGCAGCAAACGTAGTCCGCCGTGCCGCTGCGCAACAGATCGCAGGCATAGGCGAGCGCCGCCGCGGAGGAGGTCTGACCGGCGTCGAGGGCACAGGCTCCGCCCATGAGGTCAAAGGTCTTGGAAATGCGCGAGGCAAGCGTGCTCGCGGAGAAGCTGCCGGTTTCGTCCCACAGCGCGGTCCGGTGCCGGGAGACATGTTCGCCAAACGTGGCGGCGAGCGCACGTGCAGCCTCAGACGACTGCCCGTGCTGTTGCGCCCAGTGTTCGAGCCATTGCACCAGTTCCGGCTGACGCAACGCGGCCTGCAATTGATCGTGAAAATCACCGGCAAAGATCGAGCCAATCACCACGGCGGTGCGCTCACGCGCTGCCGTGGATAGTGGCGTCGTCAATTCCGCGAGGGCCTGCGCAGCGGCATCGAGCATCATAAACTGCAGCGGCGCGGCGTATTGCAGTTGACGCGGCGGGATGCGGAACTGCTGAGCGGGGAACTCATAACCGGTGATGTAGCCCCCCTGTTCCGTCGGCGGCCGGCGATCGACGGCGGCCTTCACGAAGGGAGTTGCGGGCGTGGGAAGCTGTCGATCGGCGGGTCGCCCCCTGATCTGGCTGCGTCCGGAACGCTGCAGTTCTGCTAAGGCACTGACCGAATGTGCTCCAGGCAGGACGACACCCCGGCCGACGATTGCAATCGGTTCCGCCGGGTATCGTTGCGGCGATGGCACATTGAAACGCGTCTTCACCGCGGGAACCGCAATCGCTGACGGCGTTGAATTGTGGGAAGTGCCTGGATCATCTGCGGCCGGAGCTTGCAGAGCCACGTGAGCATTCAGGCCGCCAATCCCAAAGGCACTCACCGCAGCGCGGCGCGGTCCGCTGGTTTTGGGCCAGGGACGCAGAGTGGTGACAATTTCGATGGGTGCGCTGTCCCAGTCGAACTGGTCGGTCAATGACTCGACATTGATGGAGGGGGGAATGAGCCCGTGCTCCATCGCGAGCAGTGCCTTGACCACTCCGATCAGTCCGGCAGCTTCGAGGGTGTGTCCCAGGTTCGATTTCGCGCTCCCCATATACAGTCGGTGGTTGCGCGCTGCGCCATTGGTGGCGAGTTGCTGGGCCACGGCACGCAGTTCCGTGGCATCGCCCAGTTGCGTGCTCGTAGCGTGGGCTTCCAGGTAGTCGACAGCGAGTGCGTCACCCGGGGGATACGCGCGCGAGATCGCCAGTTGCTGGCCTTCGGCCCGGGGAGCCCACAGCGACTTACCGCGGCCATCGGTGGCGAGCCCTAACCCGGTGACCACTCCGCGCACGGGAAGATTCAGACGCTGGGCAGTGGACAAGGTGGTCACGACCGCAGCCACGTAACCTTCAGCGCTGACCAGCCCATTGGCGCGTCGATCAAACGGAAACGAGCCATCGGCGCTGCAGGACTGCGCTTTGGAGAACAGAATGAGATTGTCGCTGCCGTTATAGGTCGCCCCCCCGACGATGGCGAATTCGAGCCGCCGACTCTGCAGGGCCAGCGC
>JBGSIP010000818.1:0-10102 GCA_041742495.1 Planctomycetaceae bacterium | reverse complement strand
CGATGCCAGGCATCCGGGGCGTCGGGCTGGGTGAGCAGCGGGCTCGCCGCGGGGCGTTCAAAATCAAGCTGCGTGAGCACCTGCTGCAGATTCTCTTCCATGAGTGCCCGTCGGGCTTCGGCGGTGAACGTCGGGCGTGTCGAGAGGACAAACCCGGCTCGATCCGGGCTGCCATGACAGCGGCCGTTGCCGCAGCGGTTCGTGAGAATCGGTGTGACGCGGGTGGAGAACAGCGCCGTCAGTTCTGGGGTCAGATCGGGCAGCGGGGGGGCCTCGCCCATTTCAAATCGGCGGAGCACGAGCTCTTCTTCCACCGCCGTCAACGCCCCAATGCGGCCGGCTGACTTTTGTTGCTCGGCCGTCTTCACACGATTGAGCAACTGTTGCGTTGCCGTGTTGGACTGCCCCTGTTCCATCGCCAGTTTGAGTTCGAATTCCGCTTCGGCAAACAGTTGATGTCGCAGACACCATTGTCCCAGCAGGACCCGCTCGCCCGCTGTCGGCGTGGGGCCCAATGCCTCACGCATGCCGCGATAGGCTTCTTGCATCGAGCCAGCCCACAGCAGCACGTCAGTCCGCGGCACGGCGATCACGTCAGTTTCCGTGGAAACACTATAGCCCTGCGGCGTGAGCTTGATCTGACCGTGGAGAATGGACTGGTTCTTGAGGACCAGTATCGTCCGCTTGCCCGGCTCTTCGGCGACAGTCAGTCGCGTCAGCGTGAGCACTGCCAGCACCATGATCGCAGCCAACCCGACCCGCCAGACACTGACCGATTGAGCGGCGCGACGCAGGACGGATGGAACGGAGTGTGGCATGGCTGCGGCAGCCCGTAGGCAGGTCCAGTTGGAACGGCGTGACAGACTTGGGGCCGTCACAAAGAGCACCGGAGTGAGAAGCGCGCGTGATGAGCGCAGCGGCTTCGTCAGCCGGGCGGTCCGGCGATCGAGACATCCGGACAGTTTCTAAATCCGCCGGGCGACAGGCGTCAACAGCGGTCGCATCCCCACAGCGGGAATTGGTATTCTGGCGGATGCCGCACACGCCCAGACGCCGTCGCGTCGCTGTGCCAGTCAGCCGACCGTCGGAGTCGACGTGTGGCCTGCAGACCCGCGGGTGCCAATGGAATCGCAGCAACGCGACACTCAGGCGCGGTTGTGCAGCGAGTCGTTTTTTTGCATTGCCGGGTGAGAAGGGGAACATGGTGGAATCGGGATTGCTCGAACGGCTGTTGCACGAAACGGTGGTGCTCGACCTGACCAGTCCTTACGTAGTGGTCGGCCAACTCGAAGCGTGGGACCACCGCTACCTCATGCTGGTCGAGGCCGACGTGCATGACTTGCGCGACACGAAGACCACGCGCGAACGGTACGTGTGCGATGCCCGTCGGCATGGAATTACCGCCAATCGCGCCCGCGTCTACATCCGGGAAAGCGAAGTCGTCGCCGTGGCCCGACTGGCGGATGTGCTCATCGAGTGATCAGCCGGCGAATGGGCCGGCGAGGCCATCAACCGGTCCGTGGAAGGTCCATCACGCGCTCAAACCGGGCATACACGCGAGCGCGTAACCGGGAAAACTCGGGGCCGTCGATGCCCCCCGTGTGGACCAGTTCCCACGCCATTTTGCGAGCAATCTCCAGCAATTCGCCATCACGGACCAGATCGGCCCGGCGGAGCGGCAGTTGACCCGACTGACGCGTGCCCAACACGTCGCCCGGGCCCCGCTGACGGAAGTCCTCCTCCGCGACGGCAAAGCCGTCCGCCGACGATTCCAGTACTGCGAGGCGATCGACCTCCCCTTCGCCGACCGGCGGAGCGATCAAGAAGCAGTATCCCCGGAAGCGGCCACGTCCCACTCGTCCGCGCAGTTGATGCAATTGTGCGAGGCCAAACCGCTGTGCGTCGCGCACGACCATGAGCGTGGCGTTGGGAACGTCGACGCCGACTTCAACAATCGTAGTGGCGACCAAGGCTTGCACATCGCCATCCCGGAAGGCTGCCATGACCGCATCCTGTTCTTCGCGCGTCAGCCGTCCATGCAGCAGGCCGACGCGAAAACCCGCCAGTTCGTCCCGGCGCAACTGCTCATACGCCGCCAGCACGCTCGACGTGTCATCATCGGTGGCGCCGTCAATGCGGGGACAGACGACAAACAACTGTCGGCCGCTGGTGAGCTGTTCGCGAATAAAGCTCCAGGCGTTCTGCAGCAACGACGGCTCGCTGAGCCGCGCTGTATGAATGGGCAGCCGGCCGGGGGGCAGGTCCCGCACGATGGACAAATCGAGATCTCCATACGCGGTCAGGCACAAGCTGCGGGGAATCGGCGTGGCGGTCATGACCAGTAGATGCGGGTGCAGAGTCTCTTGAAACAGGGCGGCCCGCTGCTGCACACCAAAGCGGTGCTGTTCGTCAATCACCACCAGCCCCAACTGGCGATAAGTCACCCCTTTTTGAATCACGGCCTGCGTTCCGACAATCAGGTCGATTTCGCCGGCGGCAATCTGGGCCAAGAGGGCTTTGCGTTCCGCCGGTTTGAGACTTCCAGTCACACGTGCGCGGCGGACACGGCTTTCGGCCAGCGATGTATGCACGGTTTGCCAGTGCTGTTCCGCGAGAATTTCCGTGGGAGCCATCAGCACGGTTTGAAATCCGGCGGCGACGGCGGCCAGCATGGCATACAGGGCGACGGCCGTCTTGCCCGCGCCGACATCGGCCTGCAACAGCCGATGCATGGCCCCGGGACCAGCGAGATCCTGCATGATGTCCGCAATCGCGGCATTCTGTCCCGCGGTGAACTCAAACGGAAACAGCCGGCGAATGCGGGCGTCTAGTCGTGCGCTCCCTGCGATGGCTGCCCGGGCAGGTTCGCGACGCAAGAAGCGTCGACGCAACGCGATGCCAATTTGAAACTCCAGCAGATCGTCAAGGACAATGCGTCGCCGAGCCTGTTCGAACTCTGCCACGCTACCGGGGCGATGCAGGCCCGTCAGCGCCGCTGAGAACGAAGGGAGAGACAACGTGGCGCGGAAATCGGCGGGCAGGACGTCCACGGCCTGCGGCAGAAACCGCGCTAGTGCCGCTTCCATCACCCGCGCCAATTCCGGCTGTTTGAGTCCTTCCGTCAGCGGATAGCGGACCGAGATCGATGCAGCGGTGGCTCCCTCGTCGAGCCACTGCAGCCGCGGGTGCGAAAACTCCCAGCGGCCTTCAAACAGGCGTGGCTTACCGGTGACCAGGACTTCGCCCGGACGCTGCAGTTGTTGCTGCATCCACGGTTGATTGAAGAACAGGCAACGGACTGGCAACTGCTGGCAGCGGACCAGTGCCGCGACCATCTTGCGCTGACCGGAAATTGATCGCGTCTCGACATGCTCAACCCGCCCGCGGACCGTACAGTTGCCGGTGTCAGTCAGTTCGGTGACGTCCGAGACGGTCCCCAGATCAATCACTTCGCGGGGAATCAGGGTGAGCAGGTCTTCGACCGTGGCAATATCCAGCCGCGCGAGCAGGGCAGCCCTCCGGGGACCGACGCCCGGCACGAACTGGACCGGATTCTGCAGCGGGTCATCCATGGTGGAAAGATTCAGGAGCGATCGAGTTTGCGAACGATGTCCATGATTTTGTCGAACTGGTTCGCCACCGCGATCGGTCGATTGCCGAATTTGCCCTGATCGTCCCCCGCGCCGGTATCGCCCGCGGTGCCCGCATGGTAGGCCACCGTCGCTTTGGGATCTTTCAACTGGTGCCCGGTCAGCACGCAGACCACGCGATCGCTGGGGGCGATGATGCCTTGCTCCCGCAGCAGTTTGGCTCCCGCCACACTCGCTCCACTGGCGGGCTCACAGCCGAAACCGTGGGCTCCCACCTGCGCTTTGCCATCGAGAATCTGCGTGTCGGTCACGTCGCGCACCACGCTGTCGCAGAAGTCGAGCGCCCGCAGACATTTTTTGAGATTGACCGGGCGATTGATTTCAATCGCGGAGGCCAGCGTGTGCGCCCGAGCATGGCTGGCGTCGAGATGCTGGTAATACTGCGAGATCAACGCTTCGTCGGGTCGACCCTGATTCCAGCGCAGATGGCTGTGGTTGTAGAGCTGCGCCAGCGTGTTGGCACCGGCGGCATTGATCACCGCCAGGCGGGGGACATGGTCGATCAGTCCCAGTTGCTTCAATTCCATGAACGCCTTGCCGAAGGCGCTGGAGTTCCCCAGGTTTCCGCCGGGGACCACGATCCAGTCCGGAACCTGCCAGTTCAAGCCTTCGAGGACCCGGTACATGATGGTCTTTTGACCTTCCAGCCGAAACGGGTTCACGCTGTTGCACAGGTAAATACCGGCCTCTCGGCAGACGTCGCGGACCTGTTTGAGGGCGTCGTCAAAATCTCCCTCGATCTGCAAGGTGATGGCACCGTAATCGAGCGCCTGGGAGAGCTTGCCATACGCAATCTTGCCGCTACCGACAAACACCAGCACCTTGAACAGACCTGTCACACCACCATAGATGGCCAGTGAGGCACTCGTGTTGCCGGTGGAGGCGCACGCGGCGATGCGGGCATTGACCATCCGCGCGTGCGTCGCTGCAGCCGTCATGCCGTTGTCTTTGAAGCTGCCCGAAGGATTCAGCCCTTCGTACTGCAGAAACAGCTTGCCCGGCTTGAGACCGACATATCGCGCCACGCCATCATTGCGCTGCAGCAGCGTCTGCCCTTCGCCAATCGTGACCAGTTGGT
The DNA here is from genome assembly GCA_041742495.1 of Planctomycetaceae bacterium. GTDB lineage: Bacteria > Planctomycetota > Planctomycetia > Planctomycetales > Planctomycetaceae > JBGSIP01. The sequence continues at coordinate 5,374 of JBGSIP010000818.1, read as the reverse complement.
CGGCCGGAGCAAACGGCAACAATTCGCGGAATCGCCAGACGCCGCTGTAGTCGAGCGGGTTCGAGCGGGTCGACCAGCGGGCTTCAAACTCCCGCAGCGAACTGGGGACCGGCAGTCGATCCCAGTCGTAGCAGATGTCCAACAGATCGCCATTGGGGCCGGACGTAATGACTTCGCTCACGCCATACCGGGCGTCGTTCTCGGGCGACAGGCAGCCCTGATACACAAAGTTCTCTGATGCACCGGAAATGACGCCCGCTCCCCCAGAACCAACTGCCGAAAGATATTCACCCATCCTGCCAGCGACTTGCCAGCGGGCCCTAGACCGACGCGTTGACAGGTTCAACCTGTGGGACTGGCGGCGGCGGCGCCGTCATGGGATGCGCTTCGTGCATCCCTTCCAGATAGGTGTACCCGTTGAGGCCCTCTTCGTAGAACTTGATGAACTCGCCTGCCTGTGCATTGTCGATGCGCCCTTCGCGGACTGCGGTCTCCACGGCCATCTGCAGGCGGTCGCGCAGGTCACGCACGTTGAACTGCACGTAGTCCAGCACTTCGCTGACAGTCTCCCCCTTGATGATGGCCGCCAGTGCGACCTGTCCGTCGTCGGCCACGTCAATGTGGACGGCGTGGGTATCGCCAAACAAGTTGTGGAGATCCCCGAGGATTTCCTGGTAGGCACCAATCAGGAAGGCACCCAGGTAGTAAGGCTCGCCGTTGATTTCGTGCAGCCGCAGCGTGCGCTTCACATCGCGGCGGTCGATAAAGGTATCGATCTTGCCATCCGAATCGCAGGTGATATCGCACAGCACCGCGTGACGGGTCGGTTTTTCGTTCAGCCGGTGAATGGGCATCACGGGGAACAGCTGCTTGATGGCCCAACTGTCGGGCATCGACTGAAACAGCGAGAAGTTGCAGAAGTACGAGTCGGACAGCATGAGGTCCAGACCGTTCAGTTCTTCGGGCACGTACTCCATCTGTCCGGTCAGACCCCGGATGCGATGGCAGATGGCAAAGAACAAGTTCTCGGCCAGCACGCGCTGTTCCAGCGGCAGATATCCAGTGCTGAACAGGCTCATGGACATGTCCAGCGACTGTTGCGCGTCGTGGTAGCTTTCCAGCACGTTACGCACGTTGCAGTCGCGGAAGGTGTTGTACAAATCGTGAATGGGCTGCTCGAACTCTTCCGGGATCGTCTCGGGGATTTCGTTGGAGTTCCCCTGGCCAGCCACACCCAGCGTGCCGAAGATCAGTACGCTGTGGAAGGCGGCGACCGCCCGGCCGCTTTCGGAGATCAGGTTCGGCGGGCGGATACCCGCTTCCTGGCAGACCGTCTGCACGTGCGACACGACGTCGTTGGCATATTCCTGCAGGCTGTAATTCATGCTCGATTCAAAGTTGGTCTGCGAGCCGTCGTAGTCGACCCCCAGCCCCCCCCCGACGTCGAGATATTCGAGCCCGGCACCACGGCGCTTCAGATCGGCATAGACGCGTGCCGCCTCATTGACGGCTTCCTTGAGACGCCGGATGTTGGTGATCTGGCTCCCCAGGTGGAAGTGCAGCAGTTTGAAGCAATCGGCCATCCCTTCCGCGTCCAGCAGTCGCAGACCATCCAGGATTTCGCTGACGGTCAGGCCAAACTTCGAGCGGTAGCCCCCCGACGACTGCCAGCGACCGGAGCCGCGCGAGGCCAGCTTGACCCGCATACCAATCTGCGGACGCACGTTCAGCCGCCGGGCATGCCGCAGGATGAGAGGCAATTCGGTGTATTTTTCGACCACCGGAATGACGTTGCGGCCGATCTTCTGCGCCATGAGCGCCATCTCAATGAATTCGTCATCCTTGAATCCGTTGCACACGATCGGCGTGCTGGGATCGGTCATGGCAATGACGGCCAGCAATTCGGGTTTGCTCCCCGCTTCCAGACCAAACCCGTACGGGCGGCCGTACTCGACCATTTTTTCGACCACTTCCCGCTGCTGATTCACCTTGATGGGGTAAATGCAGGCGTACGTGCCTTCGTACGTGTGGTCGGTGATGGCCTTGGAGAACGCCTCGTAGATCTCCTTCAGCCGGTCCTTGAGAATGCCGTTGAAGCGCAACAGCACAGGGAGATCCAGGCCACGCATCTGCAGCCGGTCGACCAGTTCCTTGAGATCAATCGAGACTTCCGGCCGCTTGTCAGGATGGACGAGCAACTGGCCCGCGGAGCCGACGGAGAAATAGCCCTTGCCCCACCGATCCACATCGTAGAGCTCTGTCGCATCCACGGCTGACCAGACTTTGGGCGAAGATTCAATCATTCCCGGAGATCCTCAATGCAGGGGGCAGAGCGATTGCTCTCCCGCCTCCCGTGTGCCGTGGGCGACCGCCAGCGCGGCGGTGAGCCTGTGACGCGTGCGCTCACGCGTCCAAACCGCACATTTTGTCTCGTTCTTGGCCCCACGCAAGTTCGGCAGGCGCAAGAAACCTGCCGCGTGGGGAAAACTCATCTTCGGCACCGGAAATCCACCGCTCCGGCGACGAATCTCTATGGATGAGGACTCGCCCACCTCGGCATTGCAGACGGTCGCTGCGGAGCGACTCACAGCCCAAAACTTTAGCGAGCGAAGGCAAGTCGTGGCCGATCGCGGATCGCACCCGGGCTGCGAATTGCTGACTGCGTTCACAACGCAGGCGGACTAAACCGTCGTCTCCTGCGGCGGTGTCAATTCTCGCAGCAGATCGGCCAACGCGCGGGTCAATTCGGACAGTCCCTGTCCGGTGACGGCGGAAATGCTCCGAACCGTGCGGCCGGTTTCGCGTTCCAGGTGTTCGCGCACCACGGCCGATTCCGCCAGTTCCTGCTTGGAAACCACAATCACTTCGGGTCGCTCGCTGAGTTCCGCGGAGTACAGGCGGATTTCCTCGCGAATCTGGAAGTAGTTCTGAATGGGGTCGGACTGGTCCATCGGCGCCGGCTCGATGAGGTGGACAAGAATCCGGGTGCGGTCGACGTGTCGCAAGAACTCGTGCCCCAAGCCCACTCCCGCGTGAGCCCCTTCGATCAGCCCGGGAATGTCGGCAACGACAAATTGCTCTCCGTCGTTGAACTGAACCATCCCCAGATTGGGGGATTTGGTGGTGAATGGGTAGTCGGCGATTTCCGGCGTTGCCCGGGTAATCCGGCTCAGCAGCGTCGACTTGCCTGCATTCGGTTTGCCGATGAGTCCAACGTCGGCGAGCAGTTTGAGTTCCAGCACCACCTCGCGGGATTCGCCGACGCCCCCTTCTTCGGATTCACGCGGGGCGCGATTGGTCGATGTGGCAAAGTGCTTGTTGCCGCGGCCCCCTTTGCCCCCTTTGGCGACGACCACGGTTTCCTGGTCGACTTTCAGATCGCGCAGCACGTGTCCCCGTTTGGAATCTCGCACGATGGTGCCAATCGGGACGGCAATTTCAATGTCGTGACCATCCTTACCAGCGCACAGCGAGCCTTCGCCCGGCTTGCCGTTGTCCCCCGTCCAGGAGCGGTGCCCCAGCAGGTGAGCGAGGTTGACCAGATCCTTGCTGGCGCGAATGACAATGCTGCCGCCGTCGCCGCCATCACCTCCACTGGGTCCGCCGCGCGGAACGTATTTTTCACGTCGGAAGGCGACGCAGCCATTGCCGCCATCACCGGCCTTACAGTGGATCGAAATCTGGTCAATAAACATGATTGAATGTGTGTTTCACTAGGGGGCCCACGGGCGGGCGGGCGGCCGATCCAGCCCGCGGCCGGAATTTGGCAGACGCGGTTTGATGAGCGTTGACTTCCGCTGAGGACGACGGCTGGTTCGTCAGCAGGACCAAGACATTCCGAAGGCCAAGAGCACGCCGACGGGGATGGGCCGGACATTCAATCAGCGGGCACGGCGAGAGAGCATCTCGAATCGCGTGCCAATGTCTGCTGGCAGCGCTGCTGGACTACAAACCCGCGCGAACAGCATTCCCTAGAATACCGCGACGGGACGTCGGAGTCGACTCTCGAAGAGTCGTTGAACCTCAGCGAAAACGGGATTCGCCCGCTGTCATCGAAGTTCGACAGCCTTGATGAGCGGGAAGCGGAAGGAGACGGCTACCGTTCGCCGTTCAAGGACGCGCGGATTTCGCTCAGCAGGGCCTGCTCGAGGTCGAGATCGCGGCCTTTGACAATCCAGCGGGAGGGGCGGGTCTGGCCGACCACTTCGTTCAGATCGCGGTTCAACGGGCGTTCGTCTCGGAAGGTGGCTCCGCCGGAGGAGTTGGCGGCCAGCCCCGGGAGATCCTCGATTTCCTTGCGGACTTCGACAGACACCAGATATCCGCGGGCGTCATCCGACGGCAGGATGCGGACGAAGACCTTCCTGCGAATCGACTGTACCGAGCTTTCCAAACGGCTTTCTAGCCCGACGGAGTCCTGATGCCACGGTTCGAGAATGCCTGAGCCGACTTTGTATTCGGTTTCGATCACCCGCGAGAGGCGGTTTTCGTCGGCGATTTCGAACAAATACTCGTGCAACACATCGACGACGGATTCCCAGACGAATTCGTCGTTCGCCGTGAGGACCAGCAGCGGATTCGTCGTCCCCATCGTGGCCCGCCGACTGACAAACTGCGCGCAACCGCCCGCGATCAAGGGGGCACACACGGCGCACACCAAGGTCAACCAGCGAACGGCGGAGGCAATTTGGGCAGCCAAAGGGAGCGATCCCTGCGGACAGCAAACGGGTTGAGTCGAATCGACATCACACCGCGGGGCGAGTCGCCGCGGCGATAGCGCGGCAGGTTGTCGCCCATCTGGTCGGTCAGGGACAAGAGCGATCACCGCCACGGCCCCTTTTCTGGCGACCTGGACTCACGTGGCGAGCAAATCTCCCTCGCTGCACGACGCCCACCCGGAATGGGCGCCGGCAGGACGGGAGATGGACGGCTTGACGCTCCCACCAGTGGAGAACTGGGGCCGTTGGGCCGGCCGGCAGTCTCCAATTTCTGGCCGAGCGCGAATTGACGGGGTCATCCGCAGTCGGATCTGCTCGCACGTTTCTGCTCAGACGGAGCCGTGGCGAACATGTCAGAACTCTAGACCGTTCATCGGACGGAATTGGCTCCATTCAACCCGGGAAGGCGTGATTTGCGGGATTCATCCGACAACTATTGAGCCGTTTCGGCACCAAGTGACACTTGTGACAGCGCGGCCGGAGAAATATGGCCAAGCGTTCACACCGGGGACTCATCTTGAGGCATTTTGTCGGGACGGGATACAAGGCGGGCCGCAAATTTCGTCCCCGACCGCCGCCCAAGGCATCCGTCCCCTCTATGTTGTCCAAGATTCACCGCTGGTTCGCGCCGGATCTGGCGATCGACCTGGGCACGT
>JBGSIP010000817.1:0-1917 GCA_041742495.1 Planctomycetaceae bacterium | reverse complement strand
CTGGGACGATGCGTCGATATGTTCGCACACGGCGGCCTGCGAATTCTCGACCGTATTGCCGCCCAAAACTATGGCGTGCTCGAACAGCGACCACGCCTGACGCGCGGCGATCGACTGCGCCTGGTGGCCGGAGTGCTGGTTCGCGAAGTTCCCCGTTGGTGCCAACGGTTGAAACCGCGGGCAGGGAACGCTTTGTCCACTGCGACCAAGGCCGAATAATTCGCCCCCGCCCGCCGGCACCGGCGCAGACTTCAGCTTCGGCCCATCGTCCGACTACAATGCCGCCGTTCCAGTTCCATAGCGGCACCACGCCAATGCACTGCGAAAGTCGAATTCACATTGGCTGCCCTCGTGGCGAGTCAGGGATCGTGCGGGTGACCGATGTCGACAGCCACTGCGATGACCGATGTTGCGGTACGCCCGTCGGACCCGGCGCGCGTTCTGGCGGAGTCTCACCGCTGCTGTCGTGCGATCGCCCGCCGCGCGGCCCGCAATTTTTATTACGGCTTCTGGTTTCTGCCTGCGGATCAGCGACAAGGCATGTGCGCCCTGTATGCCTTTTTGCGACTGACCGATGACTATGGCGATGATCCGGGGCGGACGCTCGACGAACGACGCGCCCAGTTGCAATCCTGGAGTCACTCGCTGGATGCACTGCTATCTGGCCGCGGAGAAAACTCCGTCGCCGACACGGACCCCACCGCGCAGCGCGTGCTGCTGGCCATGAGCCACAGTGTGGAGATCTTTGGCATCGAGCGAGAGTGGCTGGACGCCGCCGTCGCGGGGGTCGCCAGTGATCTGGAGCACACCGGCTTTGCAAATTTCGACGCGTTGAGCGACTACTGTTATGCCGTGGCCGGGACGGTGGGGCTGTCCTGTTTGCGGATCTGGCGCTGCAACGAACAGCATTGCGAACCGCTGGCGATTGCCTGCGGACGCGCGTTTCAGTTGACAAATATTCTCCGCGATCTGCGCGAAGACGCTGGCATGGATCGTTGTTATGTGCCGCAGGACTGGCTGGCCGAGAGTGGTTGCGATTGGCGCGACTGGCGAGTCGGACAGGGGGGCCCCGGTTTTGATCGGCTGGCCGCTCGGCTCATCGCGCAGGCACAGGCCGACTATGGCCAGGCAGCACAACTAGAACGTCATCTGCACGGCGCGGCACGCGGGACGTTCCGCACCATGTTCGACATTTACCAGACGCTGCTCACACGCATCGCCGCGCAACCATCACAAGTGTTGAGCCCGCACCGCGTCCGCCTGGCGGGTGCTCACAAGGCGTGGATTGCATTCCGCAATCTCTGCTGCGCCCGCTGACAGTCTCATGCCACAGCGAGTCCCCTGTGTGGCAGCCCGCCATGACGGACGTGACGCGACTTGCTGCCGGCTCAGGGCAGGGCGGCGAACATGGCGGGATCGTTGGAGAACTCGTCCCGGTTCTCGGCCGATTCAAACAGATACAGCCGCCCCTGATACCAAGTGGAGTAGTCCAGCATCCCCAGCCGGGCTTGACCACTGCGGGCGAACTCCACCACGTCGCAGCCACTGCGGGCCGGGGCGTACCACTCTGGATGCGCCTGGAATTTGGCCAGCGCTTCGGCGCTCGACATGTGGTAGTGACGACCTTCGAAATCGGCCCGGTAGCCGACGACACAGTCCACCAGTTCCCGCTGTTCACGCAACGCCACCGGACAGAAGCCCTTAAACAGCCGGGCATCCCCCCGCGCGGCGATCCGGGCCTGACGATCGTCGGGTGACGTCTGTTCCACCGGCATGCCACGCTGCGCGGGATCGACAACCGGAACCGAGAATGCTTCCGCCGCCGGTTCGGCCATCGGCGGTTCGATTGTGTCCGTCGTGGCAGTCAGCGATTCCGTCTGAGCGGCGGCTGAGTTGGGCATCGCCGACATCAGCGAT
>JBGSIP010000816.1:0-6861 GCA_041742495.1 Planctomycetaceae bacterium | reverse complement strand
CAACGGTTGCCGCCAGTGGCTGGCGGTGGCCCCCGGCGCCGGCCGGAAGCCCTGCCGGCAGCGAAACACCCGTTGGCGAATCCGCGTGTCGGACGATCGGCGTGGCCAGCATGAGAGTCGATTCGACCAGGCGCGTCACCTTGCGGAGAAAGTCCACTTTGCTGAACGACGTTTTGATGACGTAGTCATTCGCGCCCGCCTTGATGGCGGCGATGACCGTCTCCTTACTGGCGTCACCGGTCAGAATCATGACCCGGACGTCCTTCAGGCTGGGATTGTCGCGAAATGCTCCCAGCGTCTTCAGACCGTCCCAGACGGGCATCTGCACGTCGATAATGGCCAAATCCGGACGATGCTTTTTGGCCTTGGTGTAACCGTCCTGCCCGTCGTTGGCCACGCTGACAATAAAGTCTTCGCGCAACAACGTCGTCAACAACCCGCGAAAGATCGGGTCATCGTCGATGATCAGGATGCGTTGCCGAGTCTGCATAGCTCAGGGATTGCGCTGGGAAAACAGGTTCCGAAGTGGGGTGCTCCAGTGAACTGGTGCCACCCGGCAAGGACGACAGGCGCCGTCTGACTGCCGCCAGGGCGGCAGCTCGGAAGCTGGTCTCAAAGTTCCTATAGGTCGAAAACTCGCGGTGTGAAGCCCGGAATCGTCTGGCTGCTCTCTCCCTGGTCCTGGACACTGCAGATGGAAACACCCGGATTGGTTCTTCGACCAACCGCCGGCCCCCTCCGCCGACTATTCCCGGACGAACCTCAGAGGCTGGCAAATTGCCATTCTCGGTTACCCTGCAACTGTTATGACCGGCATGTTGTTCGAGGTTTTGTCGCGCAGGCGAGCGACCGGGGGAGTCGAGTCCTGCGATTTTCGACCGCCTCCGCGACAAAACCCCGTTCGCCCTCGCCGGCAATTCCAAACATCGAGCAGACCCCAGTCGGCATCCATTCAGGTTGGCTCGGATGAAGCATCGACCCGAGGACGCCTGGGCCTGCAGTTGTTTGCCTCACATTGTGGAAGTAGTGGTGCCCTTGCGTCCATTTCTTTGGTTTGCCTCAGTGCCTCTTGGCGGCGCTTCCAGGGGGGGCCACCGTGCCTTGGAAAACAGGTCTGCGCCAGCGCCCGGGAAACGGGCCCCGGAGGCCGCAATCCAAGGTCCGGCGCGTTGCTCAAGTCGTTGTCACACTTTAGAATACGGCGAGTGGAACCCCGTCGCTGAGCGCCATCGAAATTCCCTTCCTCAGGGGGGAGCGCGTTGGTCGCCGCGGACTGTTTGTCCAAGCTGTGTGCCAGGGTCGCGCCGGGCGGAATGATTGTCCGGCTGCAATCGACATCTGGTCGCCGAGCGGCGAGGGGGCCCGATTCGTGAACAAAGGGGGCGGTGTTGTCGGACGACGGATTTGAAGACGGTTCGGAATCAGTGCCAGTTCCTCCCACCGCATTGGGAGGGGGGGCTAACTTCCGCGGGCTGATTCGCCCCCTCGACATTCAGGACGAAATGCGCACGAGTTACCTGACGTACGCCATGAGCGTGATCGTCAGCCGCGCGCTGCCCGACGTCCGCGACGGGCTCAAGCCCTCGCAGCGGCGAATTCTTGTCGCCATGAACGACCTGAGCCTGGGCCCCAACGCCTCGCGCAAAAAGTGCGCCAAAATCGCCGGCGATACCAGCGGTAACTATCACCCGCACGGCGAACAGGGGGTCTATCCGACTCTGGTTCGCATGGCCCAGGACTGGGTCATGCGCGAAGTGCTGGTCGACAAGCAGGGGAACTTTGGTTCGCTGGCCGGTCTCCCCCCCGCCGCCATGCGTTACACCGAAGCTCGTCTGTCTCCCGCCGCCAGCGAAATGCTGCGCGATCCCGATCGCAACACGGTCGATTTTGTGCCCACATACGACCAGGAGGGAAGTGAACCGGTCGTTCTGCCGGCTCGTTTCCCGAATCTGCTCGTCAACGGTTCCAGCGGTATCGCGGTCGGCATGGCGACCAGCATCCCCCCGCACAACATGGCTGAGACGGCCGCAGCGGTTCGGATGATGATCGACGATCCTGAAGTCTCCGTCGACGAACTGATGACGGTGCTCCCCGCTCCCGATTTTCCCACCGGCGGCATCATTTGCGGCCGCTGGGGCCTTCGTCAGGGTTACCAGACCGGACGCAGCACCCTCACCCTCCGCGCGAAGACGCACTTCGAGGAAGAGCGCAACAGCGATGTCATTGTGGTCACCGAAATCCCCTACATGGAGACGCGCGACCGCATCCGTGAAAAGCTCGAACTGCTCGTGCGCGACGAACGCATCAAGGGCATTTCCCGCATCGTCGATCTGACCGACCGCAACGTCCCGAGCTGGCAGGTCCGTTTGCACATCGTGCTCAAACGCGACGCCGACAAGGAAGTGGTCCTCAATCAACTGTTCAAGTTTTCGCCGCTGCAGTCGACCATCTCTGTCATTCTGCTGGCCCTCTCTGGTGGTCGGCCCAAACTGCTCACCATTCGTGATCTCATACTGGAATTCATCCGCCATCGCGTGGATGTCATCCGCCGTCGGACGGAGTTCCTGCTGGCGGAAGCCCGCCGCCGCAAGCACACCGTCGAAGGTCTGCTCATCGCGCAGATCGACGTCGACGAGGTCATTCGCACCATTCGCAATTCGCCCAGTCGCGCGGAAGCCAAAATCCGCCTGCAGGCCATTCTGGTCCCCGGCGGACTGGTCGAGCGGGCACTGGGCGCTGATGGCTTTGCGGAGTTCATTCGCGAGCAAGGCACCCAGGAAAACTACTCCCTGTCCGCCAATCAGTCCGAGGCAATCGTCTCGATGCAGTTGGGGTCGCTGGCCAATCTCGAACGCGAAAAACTCGCCGACGAACATCGCAAACTGCTCGCGGACATCGGCGGATATCTGCTGCTGCTCGCCGACGAACTGCTGATCCGCGCGGTCGTCCGGGACGAAATGGATGAGCTCGCCGCGAAATTTCCCAATCCCCGCCGGACCGAAATTTCTGAAGACGAACTCACCGACGTCGATCGCGACGAACTCATCACCGAAGAAATGATGGCCGTCACGCTCTCCCAGCGCGGCTACATCAAACGCACCGTCCTCACCGAATACAAGGCGCAACACCGCGGTGGCAAGGGGATCATCGGAGCCCGCTCGGACGACGAAGATCCCATGCAGCACCTGTTTGTCACCAGCACGCATGCCTACATGCTGTTCTTCACCACGTTCGGCAAGGTCTTCTGGCAAAAAGTCTACGATCTGCCTCTGCAGCCTCGCACGGGCAAAGGGCGAGCCCTGATCAATCTGCTGCAGGTCGCCGAAGGAGAAGAAGTCGCCAGTTGCGTCTCCGTCCGCGACTTTGCCGCGGCTGAGTACCTGCTGATGGTCACCCGCAAGGGGGTCGTCAAAAAAACCTCACTCTCCGCCTACAGCCGTCCGCTCAAGGGAGGGCTCATTGGCATCAGTCTCGATGACGGGGACTCGCTGATTGCCGTGCTGCAGGTGGGGGAAGGGGACGACATTGTCCTCGCCACGGCTGCCGGCATGTCGATTCGCTTTTCACATGACGATGCCCGCGCCATGGGGCGCAAAACGCGTGGCGTGAAAGGAATCACGCTCGTCGGCGACGACTACGTCGTCGGAGCCGTGATCGCGCAGCCGGACCGCGCCTTGCTCACCGTTTGTGAACGGGGCTACGGCAAACGGACACCATTCGGCATGGCGTCGTTCGATGATGAATCCGAAGCTCCCGCGGATTCCGCAGGGGCGGAGGGGGCACTCGCCGACAGTTCCGCCACCGACGCCATTACCACGAGCACCGCCGAAGAACCGACCGACACCGCTGCCGCTGACGATTCCGCCGGGGAATCCGAAGCTGTGTCCGGAGGGGGAGGTAACATGCGTTACCGCCGTCAACGCCGCGGAGGCAAGGGATTGCGGGACATCCGCACGACCAGTCGCAATGGGAAAGTCATCGGGATTCTCTCGGTCTCCGATGACGACGAGGTTCTCATGGTGACCAACGGCGGCAAGGTGCAGCGGATTCGCGCAGAGGACATCAGCCAAGTCGGCCGCAACACCCAAGGGGTACGCATCATCAGCCTGTCCGAAGACGACCGGCTCGCGTCGCTGGCCCTCATCCGCAGTGATGAGATTGCCGAAGAACTGCTGCAGGTGCCTGTGCCAGCGGTCCCACGACCATTGGCGGCGCCGCCAGTCGCCGCCGACGAGCCTGACACCGACGACGAGGGCGAAGACTCTGCCGATTAATGGCGTTCACGGCCGCCCGCGGGGGCATCCTCCACCGACGCCCCCCGATATCACACACACGACAGCGACGCGACAGATTCGCATTCGCCACCAAACAAAAATTGCTGTGAGGACCTTCAGGCATGCTGGCGACCATCCCTCCGCGATGGTCGCTTCTCCGGAGCTGCCGCAGTCACCATGTCACCGTGGCAAACAACGAGTGGCGTCTCGTTGTCCTTCACCACGTGACCGGCCAGAGAAAGCGATGCGACGATGCGATGGCTGGTGACCGGGGGCTGTGGGTTTATCGGCTCCAACTTCATTCGCTGGGTGCTCACTCAGCATCCCGACGTGTGCATTACCAATCTGGATGCACTGACCTACGCGGGCAATCCTGAGAACCTCGTCGACATCGCTGACAACCCCCGGTACCGCTTTGTGCGGGGTGACATTTGCGATCGTGAATGCGTGGGCGCGGCGCTCGAGCCCGGGCCCGTCGCCGCCATCCTCAACTTTGCCGCGGAAAGCCATGTCGACCGGAGCATTCTCGATTCCGGGCCGTTCGTGCGCACCAACGTGATGGGGACCCAGGTCCTGCTGGATGCCGCGCGGGCTCACCAGGTACCGCGCTTCCTCCAGGTGTCGACCGACGAAGTCTACGGCAGCCTGGGGGCCGACGGACTGTTTTGCGAAACCACCCCGCTGGCACCCAACAGTCCCTATGCGGCGTCGAAGGCCGCCGCCGATTTGCTGGTCCGCAGTTACGGTCATACCTTCACGTTGCCAACAATCATCACGCGCTGTTCTAACAACTACGGCCCGTATCAGTTCCCCGAAAAGCTCATTCCGTTGATGGTCGCCAACGCGCTGTCCGACCAACCACTCCCCGTGTATGGGGACGGCCGGCAGGTGCGGGACTGGATTCATGTCGACGATCACTGTCGCGGCATCTTTGCCGCTCTGACGCGGGGAAAACCGGGCGAAATCTACAATTTCGGTGGTGACTCTGAACGAGAAAATCTCCAACTGGTGCAGACACTGCTCGACCTGGTGGGCAAACCACACAGTCTGATTCGCTTTGTGCAGGATCGCCCCGGTCACGACCGCCGCTATGCGATTGACTTCCAGAAAGCCCGTTTGGAGCTGGGCTGGACCCCGGAAATTCGGCTTGAAGCCGGACTGGCCTCCACGGTCGAATGGTTTCGAAGCCACCAGGAGTGGACCGCCCGCATCCGGTCTGGCGCGTATCGGCAGTACTACGAACAGCAGTACGCCAATCGCTGGCAGGCCTAGTTCCGGCGACCCGTACGCGGGTGACCGCGGCCGGCGAGTCCACGCTTTGATGTAGTCTTCTGACGGGACCTTGACCTAATCTGGCGGCCACCCCGCCGCCGACCATCCGCAGACGGTGAATCCATCAGACCCGCACGACGCAGGTCGATCGCCATCGGCGGCAGCATCAGTTGCTTCTTCGGAGTGGATGATGAAACTCGTGATGATTGGCACCGGCTACGTGGGCCTCGTGACCGGGACCTGTTTTGCCGAGAGTGGCAACGATGTCACCTGTGTCGATATCGATGCCCAGAAGGTCGCTCGTCTCAAGGAGGGAGAGATCCCGATTTATGAGCCGGGTCTCACCGAACTGGTCCTCCGCAACGCCAAAGCGGGTCGGCTGAAGTTCACCACCAGTGTGCAGGACTGCGTTCCCCACGCTCGGTGTGTCTTCCTCGCGGTCGGTACCCCTCAGCAGGAGGATGGCTCGGCCAATCTGGCCGGCATCTGGGCTGCCGCCGATGGCATTGCTCCACTGTTGCGTCCCGATGCTGTGGTGGTCATCAAGAGCACCGTCCCGGTAGGAACCAACCGTGCATTGAAGGAACGGCTCGAGCGGCAACTGGGCCGCCCCGTGCAGGTGGCCTCCAATCCCGAGTTCCTCAAGGAAGGTTGTGCGATTGACGACTTCACCAAGCCCGACCGCGTGGTCGTCGGTGTGGAGTCGGAAGCCGAGGCCGATGTCCTCGAAGAACTTTACAAGCCCTTCCTCCGCACCGAGCATCCCTTCATCGCGATGGGTCTCGAAAGTGCGGAAATGACAAAGTACGTGGCCAACTGCATGCTGGCCACCAAAATCAGTTTCATCAACGAAATGGCCAATCTGTGTGAACGCGTCGGGGCCGACATTAACGACGTTCGCAAGGGCATCGGCCACGATCAACGCATTGGCTTCTCGTTTTTGTTCCCCGGCGTTGGCTACGGCGGATCGTGCTTCCCCAAGGACGTGCGCGCTCTGGTCAACGTCGCAGCGCGGCATGGACTCAAGTCGACCATCCTGCAGTCTGTGGACGACGTCAACAACGAGCAGAAGCAGGTGCTCTTCTCCAAAGTTCAGCGGCACTTTGGCGGCGACCTGACCGGCCGCACCATTGCCGTCTGGGGTCTCGCCTTCAAACCGCGCACCGACGACATTCGCGAAGCCCCCTCGCTGGTGCTGATCGAAGCGCTGCTGGCCGTCGGTGCCACGGTTCGTGCCCACGATCCTGTGGCCATGGACAACGTCAAGGCGATCCTCGGGGACCAAGTCACGTTCTGTCCCCACCACTACGACGCC
>JBGSIP010000815.1:0-9789 GCA_041742495.1 Planctomycetaceae bacterium | reverse complement strand
GCCGAAGCCCTTTGCGATCTGCACGAAGTTCGGGTAACGCTCTTCGGGGTCGAGCGAGCCGACGCCGTCTCCCTGGCCAGACCATTCGGGGTTGTCGATCGGCCCCAGGTAGGTGTGCGCCCGGTTCCCCTTCATAAAGCGGTCTTCCCACTGCACCACCATCCCCAGGTGCTGGTTGTTGAGCAGCAGGATCTTGACGGGCAGATTCTCGCACCGCAGCGTGGCCAGTTCCTGAATGTTCATCTGGAAGGAACCATCGCCGTCAATGTCAAACACCAGCGCCCCCGGATGTGCGGCCGCAACCCCCATCGCGGCGGGCAGGCCAAAGCCCATCGTCCCCAAGCCCGAACTCGACAGCCAGCGGCGGGCCTTGTTGAACTTGAAGAACTGGGCCGACCACATCTGGTGCTGGCCCACCCCGACTGCGACAAACGGGTCCAAGTGTCGCGACAGGCGATACAACTCTTCAATCGCATACTGCTGCAGAATGTCGTCGCCGGATTCGTTGTAGCCCAGCGGGAACTGCTGCTTCCAGTCGGCGCACTGCTGAACCCAGGCATCAATCTGCGGGACGTCATCCTCGGAAATCATCGCGTTGAGAGCTTGCAGTACTGTCTTGACGTTGGCCACGACTGGCAGGTGGGCCTCTTTGTTCTTGTGAATCTCAGAGGGGTCGATGTCCACGTGCACGATCTTGCCATGCTTGGCGAATTCTTCGAGCTTGCCCGTCACGCGGTCGTCGAAGCGCACCCCAAAGGCCAGCAGCAGGTCTGCTTCGTTGATCGCATAGTTACTGTACACCGTGCCGTGCATCCCCAGCATGTGCAGCGACTGCGGATCGTCGCCCGGGAAGGCCCCCAATCCCATCACCGTCATCGTGACGGGAATACCAGTCCGGTGGGCGAACTTCGTCAGTTCCTCCGCGGCATCGGCATTGATGACTCCCCCACCCACATACAGAATCGGCTTGCGCGACCGGCGGATCATCGCCAGAATCTGATTGATCTGCTCGGGGGCCACCGCCCGCAAGTGCGGCTGATAGCCAGGGAGATTCATCGGCGGATCGAAATCCACGTCATCCAGCGTCGAAAGCTGCACGTCCTTGGGGAAGTCGATCAGCACGGGCCCCGGCCGACCGGTGCTGGCGATGTGGTAAGCCTCTTTCACAATCCGCGCGACATCCCGGATGTCGGTGATCATGTAGTTGTGCTTGGTGATGGCGCGACAGATGTCGACCATCGGCGTTTCCTGAAACGCGTCGGTCCCGATCACACTCTGCGGCACCTGCCCGGTGATGGCCACCAGCGGGATGCTGTCCAGCTTGGCATCGGCGATCGATGTGACGAGGTTGGTGGCTCCCGGACCACTGGTCCCCATGCACAGGCCAACTTCACCGGTCGAGCGGGCGACCCCCTGAGCGGCAAACGCACCGCCTTGTTCGTGACGGGGCAGAATCGTGCGGATGCGGTCGCGGTTTTTCAACAACGCCTGGTGCAGGGGCATGCTGGCCCCACCCGGATAGGCAAAGATCATCTTCGAGCCGTGGCGGACGAGGCACTCGACGAGAATTTCCGCCCCGTTCATGGGTTGGGTGGCCGTTTCAGCACGATTCGTTTCGGTCGCCACACTCATGACTCACACTCCAGGCACAGGCTCAACGAACAGACACAATCCAAATCCGGCGGACGCTAGCAACCGTCTACCGATGCTCCCCCTTGCCGACAACACCGTTGTCGCGCTGGTTCGCGCCGGCCAGCGTCCGGCGCTGCAATTCCGCACGGAACACTTGGGCACCAGACCGCGGCGCAACCCGAGCGCTCTGGCAGGGGGCGGCGACCAACCGAGTCAGATTCTAGGCACAAGCACGCGGCCAAGCGAGACCGCCAGCGGCAGATTCGGGCGGCCGGCCAGCGATTGACCCCGTCCATGCCCTACCAGCGGCAAGATCGACAACCTGACGTCCGGTTGTCGTTCCGCGACTGCCGCTGCCAGCCCGATCCAGCCTCCCCTCGATCACCGTGACGCCCTAAGTCGCATTGCACATGACACTTACGACACCTACCCCGCCACTTTCACCGACCACGATCTCGCCGCGGTTCGGGTCGCCTGGAGGGTACTTGAGGGAAATTCGGCAAAATTGCTGTCCTCTGTTCGAACTCTCGCCCGCTCAATGACGTGTTGAGACACAACACTCAATCGCCGATCACAAGTCGAACAATCACAAGCACTTCGAAACACAAAGGAACTTCAAATGACACGCCTCTCCTGCTCTTTCGCGTTGGTGATGGGAACGATGCTGGGCTTCGCTGGCACAAGCCAGGCCGGTGACGTGGAACAGGTGCTGCGAGAACTCGCCCGCCTGCAAAGTGCCAATCGCCAACCTCAGGTTCGAGTGGTTCCCGTGGGACAACTGCAGCACCGCGTGGTGGCCCAGCCCGATTACGGTCACCCGGATCACGGCCTGCAGGCCGCTCCCGGTTACGGGGCTCAGCCAGATTATGTGCCGCCGCACGTGCAGCCCGGCTATGTCCAGCCGAACCCCGGCTACGTCGCTCCGACGCCTCCCGTTTGCGAACACCGGCCTGTCCCGCAGTACACGTGGCAGCAGGTGACGGAATTCGAATACGACCAGGTGGTCAAGACGGTGCCCGTGACGACCTACGACTGCCACGGCCATCCGCGAACCACTTACAAGCAAGTGGTCACCACGGTGAAGGTCCCGGTGACCCGCTGGGTTCAGGTGCCGGTTCGCCAGCACTACTAAGCCCACAGCCAGGATTTGACACCACTCAATCAACGCAGGCTGGCAACTCTCACGGTGAGGGTTGCCAGCCTGTTTTTCGTATTGCGCATTACGCTCGGCGTTTCCGGCTGTGTGCTTGTCGCCTGTCAACAAACCGGATCGTTCCCGTCGTGATCAGTCGGCCACTTTGGCCGACATGCTCCGCATGATCACACCCAGCGTGTCCGAGCCCCAGTATGACACGGAGGGAGCCAGAAACTTCCGGACGGTCTCGGTCGGGGGCAGCAGCGAGAAGTCCACATCGTTCAGCCAGGCCAGATCTTCGTCGTCCGTGAGGCCTTCCCCTTCCAGTCCCCCCTGACGGATCAATTCGTAAGCCTGCACCAGTTGGCCGTCGAAGCGTGTAAATCCAAAGGCAAATACGCGGGCGGGAACTTTGGACAGCAGGCTCACATACACGGGATCGTCCGCGAGTGTTCCATCCACTTGTCCGCGGACATACTCTTCGACCAACTCGGGCGCGTCCGCAAACACAATGGCATCAGCGGCGGGAGTGAAGGCCCCCCCATCCGTGGAGTAGATGGTCTGTCCCTGAAAGTCACGGGACTCCAGTGCGGGTCCGGCCAGGTCGGCCAGCACTTGCAGAATGCGCGCGGAGTTGGCCGCTTCGAACCATACCAGACTACCGGGCGACTCTTCGTCCAGTTCTCCCTGTTCGTCAGTCTGCATCACCATGTGACCGGTGAGGTTGTTGACGACATCGGCGTTGATATCCAGGTCGACTCCGGCTGACGCCAACTGCGAACTGACCAGCGTGTCGAAGGCACCCGGACCCTGCAATCCGTCGACCATCTGGCGAATCGCGTTATAGGCCGTGGGCAAGTCCCAGTTGACCGTCACCACGCTGGCGGTGCTGCTATCCACAAACGAGGGCAACTCGATCGGTTCCTCCGTGCAGGCAAACAGATTCATCAATCCGCTGGGCACACCGTCAATCGCAATCACCGAGGTGTAGTGTTCGGAGAATTCATCGGCACCAAACTCACACACTCCCCCCATGCCGCGCAATTTGTCGAAGCCCGTCAGCGGCAGCAAAGCCATGCTAAAAGGGACTTCCTGCTCCAACTCTTCCATCATCTGCAGGCCGACCTGCGTCAAACCAATTGGATCGACGAAGTACTCGAACGAAGACTTGGCGTGAATGGCGCTGCAACGGTCCATGATGTCCCGATAGATGGCGTTGGCTGAGAAGGAGCGTTCATTGGCGCCATCCCAGCGTTCCAAAATCGCGGCCATCCCTTCTTCACCAAAAGCCACCACAAACGAGGTGACGCGAATGGCCACACAGACCAGCCCCCAATGGCCCAGTTCCGCCGCATCGGGAGCATCTTCTTTTAATCCCATGATCGTGACGGCCGAACCTTCGAGGTCCACGTCCCGCACCGTCATGTCTTCATCTTCTTCCGCCGCCTCGATCAGCTTGTCGAGAATCCGCTCGGCGACTTCGGCCTGCTCACCAAACTCCATCACCATCCCCATGGTGAGTTTGCTGCTGGGTGGACGGAACAGGGCCACCGTGATTTCGCCATGAAACAGCTGCGCGACCTGTTCAAGAGTGAAATCGGTTTTTTCTTCAAACTCTTCCCGCTTTTCGGCACTGGCCTCTTCGAGACTGGCAAGAAACGGTGCCATTTCCGGATCGTGCAGCAACCGCCCCAGCGCGGTCTGCTGCCAGGACGTGCCTAACTCGGCCGCATTGGGAACCGACATGAAGAAGTACGTGCTCGTCGGGAACCGGCTGGCCGGAGCCACGGGGTCTGCGCTCCACGCCGCGCAGGGACAGCTCAACGCCAGGAACAGAGTCCACAATGCGGCGGGTTTGAGGGCAGCGATCATCCATTCAGCTCCTAAAACGGTAAGACAGTCGCCGGAATGGCAAACTGTGAGTGATGACTGAGCAATCGATCCGTCTCTTCAGCCCGCCAACAGGGGGGCACCGGTCCGGCTGGCGCACATGTTCCCTCGTGCGGTGGTCGCTCCCAGCGGGCGGTTACGATTCCGCCGTCGGCTTGCGAGCCGTTCGCGGCGGCGCGTTGTGATAGCGATATCCCGAATTGGGATTGTCGCGATCGAAGGCGAACGCACTGCGATTGTCGAGAAACTGCTTGACGTAGTCGATTGGAATGGCAAACCCCAAGCCTTCGGCAAACAGCAGCTTCATGTTAGTCACGCCGATGACTTCTCCCCGCGTGTTGAACAGCGGGCCGCCGCTGTTGCCAGGGTTGATCTCCGTGGTGGTTTGGATGAAGGTCAGACCTTCAAATGCCCGGTTCTTGTTGCCAATGATCCCCTGCGAGACCGAGCGTTCCAGTCCCAGCGGGTTGCCAATGGCAAACGACGTGTCTCCTTCCTGATAGTCGGCGGTTTCGGCCAGCACAACGTGGCTGTACGTCTTGCCTTCACGGACGGGCAATTTGATGAGGGCCAGATCCAGAAACGGGTTGATGGCGAGAATTTCCACGTCGTTCACGCGACTGCGGATCAGGCCGCCGGCGGTCCCTTTTTCAAACAGCGTCGCGGCGATCTGCGTTTCCAGCTCAATGACGTGATAGTTGGTCACGCAGTGACCTTCGGCATCGATGATGAATCCCGACCCTAGCCCCGAGGGCGTGCTCACAAGGACCACTGCCGGCCCCAGCAGTTCCGCCAGCGCTTTGATGGAACGCTCCGTCATTCGACCAACGGTGTAGATGCCGCGGGCGGACGTTTCTTCCATCTTGGAGGAGGTCTCACTGGCCGAGCGGGACCGGATTTCGTCCAGCGGCACGCGGACCACTTCGACCCCCAGATCCACAAAGATGGCTTCGTCGGTCTCTTTCAGCACTTCGCCCGAAATGCGCTGCCCTTTCTTAAGCAGGATTTCATCGGCGGCGGCAGGGTGGAGACCCGCCAGTCCGAAGCTGCCCGCACAGACAGACAAAAGAAGCGTCGCTCGCCAGACGGTGTGCCGCATAGACATCATTTCTGCTCACAGAAGGGGCTGCCAGAGGGTGAGTTGGCCACGCCGGAAGCACTGCGTCGCATCGCACCCGGCAATGACCGACCCTGTGTTCCACACCGTGACGAGTGCACGCTCTATTCAAAACGATAATTGAGATGACACTGGTCGCAGGCTTTGAGCATGCGGCCGGTGGCATCGACAAACTGTTCAAAGTTGCCTGCCGCCGGGGCGTCTCGGCTTTCCAGCGCCGCCGCCAGCATCTCGGCGGCCGGTCGTTGATAGTCCGCCTCGTCGGCAAAGACATAATCGGGCTGGCGAATCATTTGTGTCAGCATGGCCAACACCGCGGCCTGCCGCCGAATGTTGTCCTTGTTGGCATCGAAGTCTTTTTTGTCGCGCATCAAAGTCCGCAGCGATTCCGACGCGATCTGCATGTGCTTCATCAACAGTTGCCGATCGGCGACACTACTGAACTCGACCTTCTCGGGATGGTCGCCCGTGGACTTGGGGCTGCCGCCGTCCAGAATGGCTTCGATCTGCTCGAAAGAGGTCTGGCAGGCATCGAAGGCGTCGCGGCCTCGTTCGGTTGCCGATGTGGCAATGGTCTGACCCAAGTCGCGCAACACAGGTGCGTGTACTTTCCAGGTGGCATCAAGGGGGTATTCATCGACCACCGCCGCGCACGCAGCCAGCGCCGCCCCCAGTGACTGCACTTCCGAAAAGGCAGCGTTGAACTTACCCACGGACAACAGCCGCGGTGACAGCTCGTTGCGAATCCGCTTGATTTCGTTGACCAGATCGTCCGTGGCGATCTGCTGCGTCCAATCGACGGAGCCTCCTAGAGGAGCACCCGCGGTTGCGCCGGCTGCTGCTGGCGACGCCACGGAACCCGTTGTCACACCGGCTGCACCGCCTGACGTACCCGCAGAGGGAGCGTTCGCTGACGCCACCGCAACCGGCGTCGTATTGGCGGCGACGCTGGCGGGATCGGGATAGAACACGTCGTACACGTTCAATGGTACGCCATCGATCCACAATCGCCCACCACTATCGGGGCGCAGCGCCGAAGGAGAAGCGGGAGTGGCCGTCCCAGCGGAGTTCGCCGTCGCGTCTGCAACGGAGTTCGCGGGCGACGGGTTCGCAGTCGGCTGGGAGTCCGGATTGGTCGCGGCTGGGGAAGCCCCTTGGTCACCACAGCCGGACAACACCGCCAGTCCCAATGCCAGGACGCCGGCCCGAATTGCAGCCCGCCATGCCAAATGGCACTCCCCACGAGTCTGCGAGGACCGCCTTGAGCGGGACCAACGGCTGGTGTTCGTGAGATCGCGATCTGGGGAGTGACTCGCTCCGTGCATGCCCGTCATGAATTGCTGGCGAAAGGCTCAAGGGAGCCCGACCGGCTCCGCATCCCGATCCAGACTATGCAAACAGGGCAAACCGGGAAAGGTCAGACAGCCGAAAGCAGCCGGGTTTACGTCGAATCCGCAGCACGCTGACCCCGCCCGCGGACCGGGCGGGGTTGCGTCAGACCCGGACGGAATTCAGTGTCAGGCGGGATGCAAGCCGAGTTGCAGATCGGCGATCAGGTCATCGGGATGTTCGATGCCGACGGAAAGCCGAATAGTTTGCTCGGAAATTCCCGCCCGTTGTCGGGCTTCGGGAGTCATGGACGCGTGGCTCATGGTTTCCGGGTACTCGGCGAGCGACTCGATCCCCCCCAGCGATTCGGCAAGCTGGAAAATCTTCAGGCGGGCAAAAAACCGCTCGGCCGCCGGTCGCCCCCCACGAATATCAAAGCTGACCATGCCGCCGAAACCGGCCTGCTGTCGGCAGGCCAGGTCATAGTCAGGGTGGGTCTCCAAGCCGGGGAAATAGACCCGTTCGACACTGGGATGCGTCTCCAAAAACCGGGCGACGGCCATCGCCCCGCGCTGATGGGCGTCCATCCGCGGCCCCAGGGTCTTGATGCCTCGCAGCACCAGCCAGGCATCAAACGGCGAGCACGCCAGTCCGAAGTTGTTGACGATGGCGGCGATCCGCGTGGCGTGCTCTGCGGCGCGGCTGATGACGGCCCCACCCACGACGTCCGAATGCCCGTTCAAGTACTTCGTCGTGGAGTGCACGACAATGTCGACACCCAGCCTGAGCGGTTGTTGCAGCATGGGGGACAGGAATGTGTTGTCCGCAACGGTGAGGCAACCGGCTGCCTGGGCAATCTCCACAATCGCGGCGATATCCACCAGATGCAGCAACGGATTGCTGGGGGTTTCAATCCAGATGCAACGCGTGTTGGGGAGCAGCGCCGCCTGCACTTCCGCCGGTCGACGCATATCGACGAACGAAAACTCGATCCCCAGCCGGCTGAACTCAGCGGCGAAAATCCGGTACGTGCCGCCGTAGATGTCATTCCCCGCGATGATGTGATCGCCAGCCCGAAACAGGTGCAGTGTGGCTGCGATGGCCGCCATTCCCGTGGCCGTAGCGCTGGCCCCCGCGCCCGCCTCCAGATCGGCCAAATTCTGTTCCAGGGCCTTGCGGGTCGGGTTGCCCGAACGCGTGTATTCGTAACCGCTGTGGGTCTGCAGATCCTTCCAATAGAAGGTCGAGCTGGGATAGATCGGAGTGATGCAACTGTTGTACAGCGTGTCCTTGTTGACGCCCGTGTGGACACAGCGTGTTTCGAAATGCATGATCGCTGCACCTGCGCAAGAAGACAAAAGTGAACGTATTTTTCAGACCAGACCGCTAGCGCACGGGTCACGAGACCAACCGCATTTCGAGCGGTTTAGCAGCCCTTGAACATCCATCACTGGAGGCTAGCACGCATGATACTGGCTCTGTCAGTGTTGCATCTCACCAAGCGAGAAAAACACTGGCAGAGTCAGTGGCATCGAGCATCGGTTGCGTGGGCATCGTTCGACCGGCTGTCAGCCTCTCACACAGGCCACCAAACGAAAAACTCTGGCGACTTAGTGGTTGCTATTCGCAATCGGACGTCAGAGCGGTCGGCTTCATGAGTTCCGCAGGCGGATCGGGGAGCATGTTCTTGGCCTGCTGAACTTCCAGCGTCGGCACGACCAAAGGACGCACCACCCGGAAGCCAACAAAGCGGGCATCGGTGTGCCACCACATACTCTTGGGTTCCTGCGGATCCTGGGCTTTCCAGAATTCTTCCGAATACTGACGCGCAGCCGACCGGAGCAGATCAGCATCGTCCATATACGATCCTCCGCGGACCACACGGGGATACAAGTCGACCGCGACGTGGATGGGATTGCTGACCATGCCGTCACCATGCGAGGCGTAGAAATCCTCGCTGTATTGATCGAGACACCATTCCGACACATTGCCGTGCATGTCGTACAGCCCCCAGGGATTGGGCTTTTTCTGGCCAACTTTTTCGTATTTGTAGCCATCCTCTGTGTTGTCATAGTACCAGGCATAGTCGTCGATCTCGTCGACGCTATCGCCCCAGGAATACGCGGTGGTGGTCCCCGCCCGGCAGGCATATTCCCACTCGGCTTCGGTGGGCAAGCGGTAATACTGCCCGGTCCGGACCGTCAGCCAGGCGCAATAGGATTTCGCCGCCAGATCGGTCATGCAGATGGCCGGAAACCCATCGTGGCCCATTTCAAAATCCATGGGCTGATATTCTTTCGTGGGACGGGTCATCGCGTCGGAGACTCGATCGTTGTCATTGGCTTCTTCGCCCCGGACCTTCCGCCGCTGCTTGTCGAGACACAACCGCCAGCAGTCGAACTCGTCCCACGTCACTTCGCACTTGCCCATCCAGAACGCATCGACGTGAACCTGCCGCTGCGGACCTTCGTCTTCGACGCGATCCGCCTCCGCTGTCGGGCTGCCCATCACGAATTCGCCCGCGGGAATGGGCACCATGTCGAACGAAATATCGGTGTGCGGAATGGTGACAGAGTACGCCTGCATGTCGGCCGCCGCGACGGCGTCGTCAGTCGCGGGCTGATCTGCAGAGGGGCTCCCGGCAGCCGGACTTTCCGCAGCGGTGGCGTTGGCGGTTGGGGCGACT
>JBGSIP010000814.1:0-9724 GCA_041742495.1 Planctomycetaceae bacterium | reverse complement strand
GATGTGTGCGCCGCTGATGCATGCCGCCGCCGGCACCCAACCGGAGGGAGCGGTGCGCATCAGTCCGGGATTTTCGACGACAGATCAACAGGTTGAAGTGCTGCTGCAAGCCATTCGTGAGATTTGTGCCAGTTGACGGATCGTCGTGAGTATCGCGTATTCGTGTTGTCGTACGGTTCTGTTGGCAGGAGTGCACCTGATGACCGGCTGGGCAGCCCTTGGCGTGGTGGTTCTGGCAGTAGCAAATTTGTCGGTCGCTGCTGAAGACGCGACGCCGGTAAAGATCGCCACCAAGTCAGCAACTGACGTGGTCGATGTGGAGGCGCGGCCAGACCAGACGCTGCTGTCAATTCGTAGCCAATCCGGCATCGGGCAGGCCGTGATGCAGAGAACCTCCGCAAGCTGGCCGGCGAAGATCGTGCTGCGCTTGCATCTGCAAGGGCTGGAGAACCTGCGGGTTGCCGCTGGCGGAACTCAACTGGAAGCGTCGGTCTCCAGCCACGATGGCCAGACGCGGGTGTGGAAAGCGGGCGAGGAGCACGCGTCCTTAACCGCGGCGAGCCCGTTCTGGCTCGATCTCCAGCGGCGGGACGCTGATGGCAAGCCAACCGCGGCCATTCCGCTGCGAGGGGGCTACTTCGAAATCGTGCTGCCGAAGGCGCTCTTCGAGCACAATCCGCCGTCCTTCACCATTGCGTGGATCGACTTCTACCGTTCCTGAGATCCCGCTTCCTCCACACGGTTGCGCTCACGTTTGACCGGCGTGAGCATTCGGTGCTGGCATTTCTGTGCGGGCATTACGGAGACGCAGTGGCCGGCTTGGATTCGGAGGCAAACTGGAACGCGGCAGAGCCGTCGGTTGCGTCCATGCCGGGAACGGTGATGCCGGGCGACTGGAAGGCCACCGCTTGTGCCAAGGGGCGTCCCGCTCCCCGCGATCCGGTTCGTACACCACGAGTGACTTCTTCCTTGACCGAGCCGTTCTGATAGGGCCCCATGCCAAATACAAACCAGTTGTTATCGTCTGCTCTGGCTAACGAATACCCGCCATCACCCAGGGCCGTGTTAGTGCTCTGGTCAATCGCGACGATGCCAATTTTGGCGGTGCCAGTTTGGGAACTGCGAGTGAGCAGCCGGATTTCCGGCAGCGTCAGCATGCCAGGGAGCGTGATCTCGGGGATGCCGACAAACACGTCTTTGGTATCGGTGCCCACACCGCCACTGCGCGGTTCAATCACGACGTCAGCCGCATCGGCAGTGGGGACGAGTGCGGCCCCGGCACGAAGCAAACGGTGGCGTAACGACGCGGCGACGTAGTTTTTGTCGACGCACTCCAGGTACTTCTCATCGACGAAGACCTTGCGACCCGCGAACGGAGTAAAATTCACCTTGTCGAGCGATTGGTCCACGGCATTGGAAATCAGCAATTGTTCCATGCCCGTTCGGGCCGTGTTGGAGGACTTGCCAGACGCACAGCCCGCGCAGGCCACTGTGACCACTCCGAGAACAACAGCGAACAGAAAATTCATGAGCTGGCACCCTCAGAGGAAGAACGGACCGGAGGAGATCGCGCTCATCGGAATCGGTCGCGCGACTGGACTCGCTCGAGGTGGAGAGCAAGCCGGGGAATGCAGTAGTCTGGACAAGGAGTGCCAAAGAGGCGGGACAGGGGCATCCGCCCTGGAACAGGCTCTGCCAGTGGGGCGAAATACTAATCGGTTATCTTGCAGGGGGGGTCGCACCGTTTACCCTGTAGGCTCGCAGCTCGTCAATCAGCGTGCCGGGCGCGCCGGGCTGGATGTAAGTCCTGCAAGCGTTTTCCGCATGTTTGACGGGGAACTCGTGACCACTCATGACCAAACTGGAAAACCAGTCCCGTCTGCCCGCCGGAAGGCTGATCGTGGGCACCGACACGGGCGTGGGAAAGACGTATGTCAGCCGGCTGCTGCTGCGCGCTGCCTTGCGGGCTGGCCGGCGCGTGGCGGCTTACAAGCCGGTTTGCACCGGCGCGGTGTCAACGCCGACGGGGCTCGTTTGGGAGGACGCGGAGCAACTGGCTGCCGTGTTCCGGGATTTCGGCGAACCGTTGACTGATGTGGCGCGAATCGCACCGCAGCGCTTTGTGGCTCCGTTGGCAGCTCCTCTGGCGGCAGCGCAAGAGGGCGTCACCGTCGACGAGCGACTGCTGGTCGCGGGGGCTCAGTTTTGGCAGCCCTGGTGTGACTGGTTGCTGGTCGAAGGGGCGGGGGGGCTGTTGTCGCCAATTTCGTCGGCGTGGCATCACGGAGATTTGGCCCGGGCTTTGGGATACCCGGTGGTGGTCGTCGGTCGCAGCAGTCTGGGGACCATCAATCACACGTTGTTGACCCTCGAAGCACTTGCCAGCCGGGGAATTCCTGTGGCTGGTTTCGTCATGAATCAGGCTTCTGCAATCGCCGACGATCCTTCCGTGGACCTGAACGGGCCAGAAATCGAGCGACTTTCAGGCGTTCCGATGCTGTTTCAGGTTGAATACGGACAGCCCGACTTGCCAGACCCGCTAGATGCAGACACAATCTCGGCGCTGGGCTGGTCTGGTCCGTAAGCTCCCGCTGAGCTTCGGACGCATGGAGATCGCCCGGTCAGGCACAGCCTGCATCCTGCGACAACACATGGAGGTGTTACGATGTCGGACGGTCAGTCCCAGCCCGCGCGTGGCCCACGAGGGTCTTTGCAGTCTGAACAGGGCCGCACGAATAACGACGCGGCGGCAACTAACGACGACGACCTCGCCGCGCGGTTGAGATCGCTGTCCGCCCAATCGGCGTTGCATGCCGAATCAGGTCGTCCCGCGACGGGTGTTTCTCTTGACGATATCGCGGCGCAATTGGATGCGTTGCGTGAAGATCGACTCTGGGGCATGCAGCCGAGCGAACCGTCGGCGACGCCCGCGGAAGTCGACGGTGCTGCCCACGCCGTCCCATCGTCCCTCAACAGCGGTTTCGCAGAGCTTCGGCCCGCGAACGCCGCGTCCACTGACGAAATCCTTGAGCGGCAGCGGCTGGAACAGGCGTTGTCTCGGCTGCGCCAGGTGCGTGTGGATGCTCCCGCACCTCCGGTGGCCTCCACGCCGGTTGCGCAACCGTCATTGGACGAACTGGACGCTGACCACCCCGCCGAAGAGGATACTTTTCGGCTGGCCGTCAGAGCGGGGCGGGTCATGGAGCGGCCGGAACCGAGCAGCTATGCACGAACCGCGCGGGAGGAGATGGCCAGCCCGCCCCCTGCCGCACGTCCTCCAGCAGCACCTGCCTTTGAAAACACGGTCCGCCCGTCGGCTCCAGAAGTGAGACCGGCGGCAAAACTTTCTGCTGCCGATGCGGCCCCCCGCCGTGGATTCCCGTTCCGCAAAGAGCCCAGCGACGACGAAGATGAGAGCGGACGATCGACTTCCAACGT
The DNA here is from genome assembly GCA_041742495.1 of Planctomycetaceae bacterium. Lineage (GTDB taxonomy): Bacteria > Planctomycetota > Planctomycetia > Planctomycetales > Planctomycetaceae > JBGSIP01. Next base: position 6,286 of record JBGSIP010000814.1, on the reverse strand, counting down.
CGGGTTTAAGTCTCCGCCACCCATCCCCGGTGTTCCCGAACCGCTACCCACGCGACTGGCGATTGCCGCCATCAAGCAGGCGGAATTGGCGGCCGATGAAGTCGAGTCGCGTGACGAGCGACGGCCGTCTGCCCCCGCGCGAGGAAATGTGCCGCGGCGCAACGACGTCCCACTGGGACACCCGACCCGGGATGAGCCGGCATCCGGTTCGTCGCTGCCGTTTGTGTTACTGCTGATGTACTCACTCGTCGCGACCGGCGTGGCAGCTTTGGCGCTGTGGCGAATTTCCCAAGGAATGCCGCATCAGTTGGAGAGCCTGCCCGACGTGCGACCGCCGATGTCGGGAGACTCAGTGGCGTATTTGCTCATCCCGGAATCGGCCTCGCTGCCAGGGGGACATACGTTGAAGCTGGGCGAGTCCCGCCGATTTGGAAATGTCCGGGTTCGAGCTCTGGCCGTCACACAGGGGCCGTTGGAACTGGTGCCACGAGCGGGTATGACCGACGGGCAGGTGTCTCCCACAATTGACAACGTCTGCCAATTGCATCTGGAGTTCGAGAACGTCTCTGCGGCCGACGTAGTGATGCCCATGGACTTCGGGCTGATGTTCAGTCGGGTGGCAGATCGCAGCGATCCGGGTTGGATTCGTTCCAACCAGTTCATGGGCGCAGTGGCGGCACGTGACCAGCCTCAAAGTCAACACCTGCTGTTTCCGCTGTCTGCGGATGGCGAATGGACACTCGCCGGAATGCAGAATCTGCCTGTGCTCAAGCCGGGCGAGCGAATCGAAATCCGAGTCCCCACCGAGTCCATTGACGGAGAATTGCCGCCGGGACAACTCGCGTGGCGGGTGCATTTTCGCAAGGGGACCAACGCCGAAAGTGGCTGGGGCGTGACCACGCTCGTCGATGTGCTGTTCACAGCCCAGGACGTGATTGCCGATGCGGCGACGACGCCCCAGCAGTCTTAGCCGCCTGTTGAACCACGCCAGTACAACAACAGCCTGGGTGGTACTGGCTCTGCCAGTGTGGCTCTCCCTGCCTAACATATGGCACTGGCAAAGCCAGAGGCACCCAAAATTGCTGCAAGTTGTGGTTGTTCAACGGGCTGTTATGGGGTTCCGTTGAGTCACTGTGACGTTGGCGACGCAGCTGGCGGTTGCAATTCCCGAGTCCCATGGTTGCTGCTGAGAAAGCCGAGCAAGACGGGCAGTAGTACCAAGTTGCCGACCAGTCCGCCGATCATGGCGACGCTCACCAGCACTCCGAAGTACACCAGCGGGATGAACTGCGAGAGTGTCAGGACAAGGAACCCGCAGACAAGTGCGACGTTCGCCAGAATCAGCGGCAGCCCGACCTCCAGATGTGTGGCGAGAACAGCATTGGCGTGCCCTCCCCCGCCCAGCATCGCACGCTGGTAGCCATAGAGGTAATGCACGCTGGAGTCGACGGTAAGACCCAGCGACACGCTGGCAATCATGGCGGTGCCAATGTTGACAGGCACGTCGAGCCAGCCGAGCGTCCCGATCAGCACGACCACCGGGAAGACGTTGGGGAGCAGGGCAATCAGGCCGTATGACAAATTGCGAAAGGCCATCGTCACGGCGAGTACGATTCCGCAGCCCGCAATGGCAAAACTGGTGAGCTGGTCGGCCAGCAGACTCTCAATGAGATTGGCCAGCAGCACAAACAGTCCGGTGGTCCGGGCTCCGGGAATGATCTTGGCCGCTTCCGTTTCGATCGCGTTGATGAGTGCGAGCTTTGCCTCGGACGGCTGGCGTTCTCTCGACTTCAGTACGACGCGCATCCGCCCGGCGGACGGGTTGTACAGCGTGGGGACATAGTTGGGCTGAAAGTCCGAAATCATGTCCAGCTTTTCGCTGAGCGATTTGCCCGCGACACGTGGAATCAGATCGACCCCGTCGGGCAGCCCCAGCAGTTTGGTGACACCTCCGCCGATGTTCGTGCGCGTGCGACCGGCCATGGTCATCAGTTCGCGAACCGGTGCCAAGTCTGCATTGTCTGCATCCGCGGGAAACGGGAAGTTGACTTCCCAACTGCCGGCGCCTCCCAAATGCTCTTCCACAAAATCGAGAGCCTGAACGATGGGACTGGACGAGCGGAAGTTCTTGCTGAAGTCGGTTTCGATCGTCAGGTACTGCAGTCCAGCCGCCGACCAAGCAAACAGCGCCAACAGTGAAATGATCCAGAATTTGGGACGTGTGGTGACCTGAGTGGCGATGGCCGACAGCCACCCTTCGATGGCTGATTCCCCCGGCGTGGACCGTGGGTCGGGATCGAGCCGGCCGGACAGAATTCCCGCGGGCACAAACAGCAGCATGGTCACGAGCAACATGCCCACGCCAATGAGCATCATCAGCCCGAAGCTGCGTACCGGGACGATTTCGCTGGACAGCAGTGCCGCAAAGCCAAGCATGGTCGTCGCCACGGTCCAAAAAATGGGTCCGTACAAGCGATCAATGACGGTCTTCAGGGCTGCCGAGCGATTGTGTGTTCTTCGCGCGGAGCGATAGGCCACGGTGATGTGCATGACGGTGGTCACCCCCACGATCGTCACCAGTGTGTTGAGCATGGAACTGACCATGCTCAACTTGATGCCGGAGAGCATCAGCAGAGCGCGGGTCAGAATCAGGTTGCCATGCACCACCAGCAGTGGAAGCGCCACCCAGCGCAGCGAGCGAAACAGGAACAGAACGACCACCAGCAGAATGCCCGTGGAGGCGAGCCCCAGCACACGGCCGTCCTCTTCCACGTAGCGGAACATGTCCTGCACCTGGACCGGCTCTCCTACGACGAGCGCTGGCGGTTGATGCTGTTGGGCGGCTTCGCGAATCAGCCGGATGGTTTCGACACGCGGGACGGGACTGCTGGCGGCGGGCAATAACCGCACCATCACGGCGGTGGTTTTCAGGTCACTCCCGACGAGGAGCCCCGTGGAATAGTCGATCAACTGGGAGTGCGTATTGGGCAGCTTGAGATAGAGCCGGACAACAAATGCAACCCCCTCGGGCCGCAAAACCTTGGCCAGTGACTCCGTACTGCCAGGATCGATCCCGGGAATCGCCGAGAGCTGTCGAGCGAAAGCGTGGATTTCGTCGAGCGTGTCCTGGCTGAGCAGATCCGCCTGCTCCCACGCGATGATGGCAAATTCGTCGCCGCCAAAGCAGCGTTTGCTTTCCAGATAATCCTTGAGCAGTGGATCATCAGGGGAGAACATCGACTCGATCGACTGATCAAATTCGAGTCTGTTCGCGGCCGGGATCAAAATCGCGACCAGCAGCACGCCAGCAACAAACAGCCCCAACCGCAATCGCACGAGCCACTGGGCAAAGGCGGAATAGTCGCTTGACTTGGACGGCACGCGAGATTCCCGTGGTTCATGCACAGTGGTGACAAGTCGTGATTGGCGGGATCAGGGAAAGACGCTGCGATCGCCAGAGATTGCGTCGATCGATCAATCGGTAAACGACTCTATTGGTGTAGTCCACAAACGGGGCTTGGCAAGTCTGAGGGTGTTTTCGGAGCAGCTTGACAGTCGGTTGGGCACCTCCTAAGACCTTGGCTGGGATTTGCGACGCCCGCAAACAAACGCTGCTTCTGCGTGAAGGAAAAACCGCCATGCAGAGTAAGCGACGCAATTCGTGATTCCTTCCCCACCCGAGTTTCCCCCCCCCACGGAGGATGGCGTATGGCTGGTCGATCGATGGCAGTTCGGGTGCAGAGCCAGCTCATTCGAGTCGTGTGGGCGGCATGCTGCGCTGTGCCGATGTTCGCCAATGTGGCTGTGCTGGCTGAAGACTGGCCGCAGTGGCGGGGACCGCAGCGCGATGGACGGTGGAACGAAACCGACCTGCTGCCAACCATTCCCGCTGCGGGTTTGACCACTGCCTGGCGGATGCCGGTAGGCGGCGGATATGCCGGGCCCGCTGTGGCGGGTGGCAAAGTCTATGTCTTCGACTATGACCTTGCGTCGGGAACCGTGGAAAACAATCCCGGCGGCCGCAACGCGCTGCAGGGACAGGAGCGATTGTGGTGTCTGAGCGAAACGGATGGCAAGGTGCTGTGGAAGTTCGCCTACGACTGCCCCTACAGCATTTCGTACGCATGCGGTCCGCGCTGCACGCCCACGGTCGATGGTTCGGTCGTGTACATTCTGGGCTCCGAAGGGCACCTGCATTGTGTCAACGCGACCGACGGCACCGAGGTCTGGCAGCGGGTGCTCAAGTCGTCGCCTGAAGCAGAGTCCCCGATCTGGGGCTTTGCGTCCCATCCTCTGGTGGATCGTGAACGGTTGCTGGTACTCGAAGCACGCCCCAAGGGACAGGGGGCTGTGGTCTGCCTGAACAAATTCACCGGCGAGACCATGTGGGACTACGCATTTCCCAACGAGATCGGCTACGCGCCGGTGTCACTGGTGGAAATTGAAGGAGTTCCACAACTGCTGGCTTGGCATGCCGGGGCCGTGGTGGGACTGAAGCGTGAGTCGGGCGAACTGCTGTGGGAATTCCCGCTCAAGCCAGACTTTGCAATGTCGATCGCCGCCCCGCAAGTGGTGGGAGATCAGGTGTTTGCCAGCGCCATGAAGACGACGGGTGCCGTATTTACCGTCTATACCTCCAAGTCTGGCGAAAACTGGCTGACCAACAGCCAGTGGACCGGTAGCAAAGACGTAGGCGTGTATTGTTCCAACATGACACCGCTGATTCAGGACGGCGTGGTGTATGGAATTGACGTGGAAAAAGGCTGGCTGGCCGCGGTGCGCCTGAGCGATGGCGAACGACTGTGGACCACGTATGAGCCGACGACCAATGATCGTCGGGCCCGGCATGCGACGGCGTTTATTGTTTCGCTGGGTGACCGGGCCGTCCTGTTCAATGAATCGGGCGATCTGATCATGGCAAAGTTGACGCCCGAGAAGTACGTGGAGCTGGGCCGGACCCACCTTCTGGAACCGACCGGAGAAGCCTTTGGCCGCAGCGTCGTGTGGAGCCATCCCGCGTTTGCCAACGGCCACGTCTTCGCCCGGAACGACAAAGAAGTGGTGTGCGTCTCGCTCCGCTCGCAATCTCCGTAACCCCTTGTGGTAAAATACTTTGCGGCCGTGACAGCCTGTTGGGCTGGAAGGGGCATGGCGGAGCGGTCGCGGCAATGACGGACAAATTGTTCTCAAGTGGCAGAGGGGGATTGCACGATAATCTGTTCGTTAGTACACTTCTTTCGTGGTGACAAGAGTCGCTGGATTTAGCCAGCCGGCTCAACAGTTTTCTGCGGATGAGTGTGCCTCATGATGGCCCCCCTGCTGGCGACCATGCCTGTCGCGTCCCCGTCCACCGTCGCCAGCAGGCCCGGAGCAGAGGTGATTGCCCAGTTGCGCCAGCAGTTGGGTTGCCGAGAGCTGTCTGTTTCCGAGGGGGGGCTGCTGCCGATCTCCACCGGCTGCACTGCGTGGGACGAATTCTTTCCCGGCGGTGGCCTGCAGGCGGGCCTGCTGGTCGAGTGGATCGCAGCGACCCCCAGTGCTGGGGCGCACCTGCTCAGTTGGGTGACCGCTCGACAGATTCAGCAACGCGTGTCGCGAGAAGACCACGCCTGCCATTCCGCCGGAAGCCAGGCAACCACGGGCCAGCCAGCGATACTGCAATCGGCACCAGGAGGGGCGGCCCAGCCAGCGCGGGCTGCCTGGGGGCCCACTCCGCTGGGGGTGGTGGTGGATCGTCGGCGACGTGTGTATCTGCCAGCACTGACGGCGCTGGGGCTGGATGTCTCCCGGCTGCTGTTTGTTCATCCGGAACGGGAAGACCACGCCATCTGGGCACTTGACCAGGCATTGCGCTGTCCGGCCGTGACATGGGTGTGGGCCGATGTGGAACGGATTGGGTCGCAGGAATTTCGGCGGCTGCAGTTGGCTGCCGAGGCGGGAGGGACCATCGGTCTGCTGGTTCGTCCCGCTGCCGCCGCCAAGTCGCCCACCTGGGCCCAGGTCCGGATGGAAGTCCGATCCCCTCCCTCCCCGCCAGAGTCGCCGCTGTTTGCGGTCTCTCTGACGCGGGCCCACCATCGGCTGGCGGGCCACACATTGACGCTGGCATTTGATCGCGCCAGTGGACAGGTGCAGGAACACCGCCCCGCCGTGATCTCAGCGCCGCGGGGTGTACCGGTCGAGGCGAAGCTGTCGGGTTGCCTTTCGCCTGTGTCTCCGGCACTCGTCGGTGACGTAGCCGGTGACGTCACCGGGAACGGTCTCACTGACTCCGCAAATGAAGTCA
>JBGSIP010000813.1:0-2233 GCA_041742495.1 Planctomycetaceae bacterium | reverse complement strand
CGCCGGCGGCGGCCACGCGCAGGCCATCGGCGTGCGATCCCACAATGAGCAGTTCAAAACGGCGGCACGACATGAGGGGAGTATCAATCGTTCAGGATGAGTTCAGGGTCACGGCCAGTCCCTGTTGGTAGCCGCGGTGGTCCAGGCTGACATCGGCCAGTTTTCCGCCTGCGTTGAGTCGGAGAGTGGGGAAAGCAGGGGCTTCACAGAACCCCTGCCGGTCGTATCGGTTGCAACACGCAGGCAGGCCGCGGAAGAATGGCAAGAGAATCTGCCCGCCCGATTCCGATCTCCAACACGAATCGGCAGTAGACTGGATGAATTCTGCGGGTGGCGTGATCCGCACTGGCGTTTCCGCCGTTCGCGATTCGAGTGCAGTGGCGCAGCCACAAATTTGGTCCGGCGAGTATCTGGCAGGGAATCCGCTGCGGTTGGGCGGAATCCCCCCGGGGAAGTCGGCATCTAGGGAGGCAGTTCGATGAGCAGTGGACGTTACCGCCAAAGCCAAAGCGGTTCTGCCTCCGGCGCTGTGTCACTGGGGTTGGTCATGCTGGGGCTGGCCGGCATCCTGGTGGTCAGTTGGATGGCCATCAGCTTCTTCCGTGTCAGTGTGCCATACGAACATTTTGCGGTGATGATCCGCAAGACAGGGGAAGACATCCCCAACACGGATGAAATCGCTCCGACCGAAAACCACAAGGGGATTCAGCGGGCCATCCTGTCCGAAGGGGTCTACTGGCGAGACCGTTTCAACTGGGATTGGGAAATCCATCCGCTGGTGCAAATCCCACAGGGCAAACTGGGGGTGTTGATCTCGCTGACGGGTGACGAGCTGCCCGAAGGTGAGTTTCTGGCCTCCGTCGATCCCGCCATCGATGTCCTGCAAGGGGGAGTCACGTCCAAAGGGATCGTGGACCCGGTGCTGCGCCCCGGCCGCTATGCCATCAACCCCTATCTGTTTCAGTACGAACTGCACGAACCGGTGGTCGTGCCCGCAGGATACAAGGGGGTTGTCACGCGACTCGCGGGGCCGCTGTCGGATACGTCCAACACATTGCTGGTTCCCGATGGCCGCCGCGGCGTCCAGCAAACGACCTACGACGCCGAAACGATCTACTGCAATCCCTATTCGGAGCGGATCAGTCTGGTGGACTGTCGCAGTCAGCGGTTCAACCTCTCGACCAACCGGGACATGGGTTTTCCGTCCAAGGATGGTTTCTGGGTGAGTCTGGACGGCATTATCGAGTTCCGCATTCGTCCAGAAAAAGCCGCCGAAGTCTTCATGCAGTACAACGACGCCCAGAACGGCGACGAAACGGCCGAGGAAATCATCCGCAAGGTCATCACCCCCATCGCCCGCAGTTTCTGCCGCGTGGAAGGCTCCAAGAAGTCCGGTCGGGATTTCATTTCTGGCGAGACCCGGTCGGATTTTGAAGTCCGTTTCCAACAGGCCATGCGAGACAAGTGCGAACCGCTGGGGATCGAAGTGATTCAGGCGCTCATCACCGAAATTCGTCCCCCGGAGCAAATCGCCAAGCCCGTGCGGGACCGCGAACTGGCCCATCAAAAAGAACGTCAGTTCCACCAGCAGATTGCCCAGCAGAAATCGGAGCAGGACCTGGCCGTCGGCAAGGAACTGGTTCTTCGCAAGCGAGCACTGGTGGAGGTGCAGCAGCAGGTGGTGAAGATTGTCACGGAAGCCTCGCGAGAGCAGGAAGTGGCCGTCACCAAGGCCAATGAACGCTTGAAGGTGGCCGATTTCCGACTGCTGGCCGCCAAGGACGAAGCCGAAGCGATTTTGTCCCGCGGCAAGGCCGAAGCCGATGTGGTGCGGTTCCAGAACGCTGCCGAGGCGGCCGGCTGGAAAGATTCGGTCAATGCCTTCGGTGGGAACGGGCACGAATTCGCTCGCTATGTGCTGAACCAGAAGCTGGCTTCGTCCTACCGCCGCATCATGGCGAACACGGCCGACAGCCCGATCATGGACGTGTTCCAGTCATTTCTCGAAGGCCCCACAGGGCCCCGCGAGGGTCGTTCCCAGCCGGTCGCCACCGATGCCGCGCAGACAGCGGCTAGCCAGTGACGCTGGACACACACGCAGTCGTTCATGCCGCGGGTTGATGCTGCCAGGCCGTTGATTGTTCATTCGCGCGAAATTTCGCCGTCCCGGAGAGTCGTCCCATGAGTGCCACCACCGAGCCAGTCAGCCGCCGCGCGATGCCGCCCTGGCTGC
>JBGSIP010000812.1:0-8820 GCA_041742495.1 Planctomycetaceae bacterium | reverse complement strand
GCACAGGAATCAGGTAGCTGAGGAAATAGCCCACGGCGGCCATCCAGACCATCTTGCCGATGGAGACCCGTTGTTCGCGGGAGACACTCCCTTGTCGTTCCCAGCCCACGATGGCAAACAGCGTCGCAAAGTACAGCGCATAGGCGGCGGTCTGGGGACCGGCTGAAGTCCGCAGCGTCAGGGCACCCACATTCTCCAGCGTTCCCGACAACGACTTGATCGTTCCGGCGTCCCAGCTCAAGTGCAGTGCCTGCTGCAACAGGCCGACGGCGGTTCCGCAGGCGACACCAATCAACAGGCGAGTCCACATCCGGCTGGGCAGATCGTCGAGGTGCACCGCGAGCAGGCGCGAATACATCGCCAACAGCCAGGTCGCGAGCACACCGCTGGCGAGATAGAACGCCAGCACCGGCAGTTGAGTGAGCGACCAATGGGCTGGCGTGCCGAGTTGAAACACCTGCGGCCAAATGAGTGCCGAGGCAAACGTGCAGAGCGCAAAGACAACGCCACCACTGCCCGCGGTCAGCCACCAGTCAGAGACCCGCTGCGAAAGCGCTGGCCTGCGCAGGACAGTCGCCGCAGGTCCCTCAGCAGCAGACACTGCGGGCGAAAGCGGTCGCGACTCTCGTCGGGTCTGAAGACGCATATTTGTTTGCAGATCGACGCGGCCCGCGCGTCGCAGACTCAGCCACAGAACCACTCCACCGAAGACTACATTCATCAGGACTAGCAACATCGGATTGGGGCGCACATAACGCATCGCAATGGCCGTGCCAATGAGTGCGACGACCGCCGCGAACGGAACAGCGAACAATTTCGAGTCGCGCCCCTGTTGCGTGGCCTGATAGCCTGCACACGCGAGGCAGATTCCTGACAGCAAGGCAATCAGTGGCCACAGAGGACCCGCCTGCGGATTCGTACTGAGGTAGACAGCGAACATGCACAGCGTGATCAGCGCCGCGATCTCAAACGGCATCGGAGACTGCGCGGTACCCAACAATCCGAATCCGCCAGCGGGTGTTCGGGACTGTGAGACGGCCGCGCCAAGCACCGGGTGTGAGTGCGCCACTCCGGCCGTGTGAACTTGAGTATCGACACCTGTGTCGACTCGACTGCCACTCAAACCAGCGGCGACGAATGCCGCCTGCCATTGCAATTGCACGTCGGCCATCGAGCGCAGGCGATGCTCGGGATTTTTCTCCAGCAAGCGGCCTAACAGCGGGCGAAACGAGACCGGCACACGGGTCAAATCGGGGGCCTGAGAGAGCTGTTTCATCAGGATTTCGCCGGTCGATTCCCCGTCGAAGGGAACCTGGCCGGTCAGCATTTCGTAGAGCATCACGCCAATGGCATAGATGTCGACTTCGCGGCCGTACTTGCCATGCACCACTTCCGGGGCCATGTAGTACACCGTACCGACACTTTGCGTGTGCGCGCTTTGACGCGACGGAGAGATGAGCTTGGACAACCCAATGTCGCCGACCTTCACCGCGGGCCCTTCGCGAAACACGTTAGCGGGCTTGAGGTCGCGATGCACGATGCCGCGATCGTGCAGATGGGCGACGCCGGCCAGAATGCCCTGCAGCCATACGTTGATTTCATTCAGCGGCAGACCACGCGGTGCGTCGGCGATGACCTGCCCCAGATGGCGGCCTCCCAGATACTCCATCACAATCCACGCATCGCCAGCGGCGTCTGTGCGCACGTCAAACAGCGTGACCAGGTGGGGATGTTTCAGATTCAGGCACTGCGACACGCCACGCAATTCGACATCCGAGTTTTCGTGCAGCAGCTTGAGTGCGACCTCTTTGCCCGAGTCTGCCAGCGCGTAGTACACCTCGCCAAACCCACCTTTGTGGATGGCCCGTTTGATCGTGTACCCCGGCAGGGGTTTCGACTCGGGAGGGTAAGTGAATCGCATGGTTGACCCGTTTGAGAAAAATCTGCCGACCGACTGACGTGTCACTCCGTTGGCCAAGGCTCCCAGCGCCAGTGACAATCGCCCGCTGACACGACTGCTCCCGTGTGCAGCCGCTCCTCCGGCGCTGACCCGCAGCGAAAACGCCATTCCTGATCTGTCTGATACAGCACCACATTCTCCGTCCAGTCGCGACAGACCACGTGCTGGGTCAGCCCTGGTCCCAGCAGACAGACTCCCTGACACCAGACCACTGCCTCAATGCGCACAGCCGGCTGATGTCCGCTGCTGACTTCCAATCTCCAGCCGGGAGTCAACCGCGACGGTTGCCGCACCCGCAACTCCACACTTTGCCCCGCCCGCAGGAGATCCCCATCCGTCAGCAGCGTTGGCTCTCGCACGGAAGCACCGTTGAGCTCCAGCGCCGATCGTCCTGGTGTGCCTCCGGGTCGCACCAACACGCGGTCGCCTGACCGCTCCAGCACAAACTCCTCGGCGGACAACGCCGAAGCCAACCCCAAGTGAAAGTCAACACCTGACCGAGCCGTGTGCCGGTCCGCAGATCGCCCTCCGACCGACAGTGTCTTCCCGGTCACCACGAGAAACGTGCCGACACAGTCGATCCACAACAGATGGGCATTGCTCACAGACATGGACCGACTCGGCAACGGTAACAATCCCACGGGTCAACCACATCGCTGCAGATTATGACACCGGTCCGTCGAGACTGCTGCTGTGGAAACGCCCGCGACGGGTCGGCGGATCAAATTCGCCGGCCCGTCGGGTCGTTTCTGCAGAGTCGTTTATCGCGACCGGCCGGCGGCGGCGGCCGTCAACTGAGCGTCGGAATCCGCGTCGTGGCTGACTTGACCTTCGTGGTCGGTTTCGGCCTCGGTCCGGGCAGCTGCAGAGTCTGCCGGAGCGAAGTAAGCGTCAATATCGGCCATCACGTTGACCGGCGTCGCCAGTTCATCTGCTTCACCGACGGGGAGCAGATCCGAGAATTCTCCTTCTGCGGCCAGCAGTCGCTCACGCACGTCGAGCTCACGGTCAAGTGACGCAATGAGGTCCCGCGCCCGCTGCAGTTGAGAATCGTCCACAGCAATGCCCTGCACGGCTTCGACGGCCTGCACGGAATTCAAACGGGCTTCCAGCCGTGCCAACTGCAGTTCCAGTTCCTTCTTCTGGCTAAGCATGTCCCGCAGTTTGTCCTGATTGGCGGCCAGCATCTTCGACTTGGCATCTAACAGTGCCTGCTCGTGGTTGCGAGTTTCTTCCGCCACGCGATACCGCTCAAACCGTTTGGCGAGATCGTGTTCCACTTCCCGCGGCGTGTAGTTGACGCCTGCCAGCCGAATGTGCGCCGAGCCCTGTTCCAGATGTTCTTTCAGACGGAAAATGGTGTGCTTCTGCGTGTCGAGTTCTTCGCTGCGGCTGGCCAGGGTCGCCGCAAGACGTTCGACTTCGACCTGCTGTTCCGCCACCACGTGCATGGAGCGGCGGATTTCCGGCAGCAAATGCTTGACCAGATCGCGAGCGCGATCGAGTTCGAATTCCACCGGAATCTCGTGCGTGACGGACTTCTGGAGACGCTGGGCTCCCGTACGCAGGTAGCTCCCCGCATCCCGACCGAACACGGCTCCCAGAATCAATCCCCCGACCACCAGCGAACCAATCAACTTGCGAACCATGTTCCCGCTCCCCCAGAAAATGTCTGTCCCTGCGACCGAATCGACCGCACAAGGGCCCTCGCGGGCCGATGGCTGCAGGATCGTGTCGCCTCCGGGACAGCCGGCATTTACCCGGACCGCCCTGACGATGACCTGCCTCTGAAGGCAATTCGCCGCGGCGGACCGGTTATTGGGAGAAATCTCCAGAATTCCGAAAAATGTTGCTGGGGAGTGAAAATCAGAAAACGTGCGGACACGCGACGCTCACTCAGCGCCGCGGTTAAACAGCAGATAGGTTCCGCTTTTGCCTGCCACGGCGATATCCAGCCGCCGATCGCCGTCGAGGTCGGCGGTGCGAATCTGCAGGCCGATCCCGACATAGCCGCTGGTATCGATGTCGTGGCGGATGAACTGACCGCGGGAGTCAATTTGGTAGTAGTACAGGCAGCCGGGTTCGGTCCCACCCGGGTCTTTGCCGTTGTGCGCCCGCACCCGTTTGCCAGTGATGATTTCCGGCTGGCCGTCTCCATCCAGGTCGGCCGCGTGCAGCGCGTGCGGCTGGGAGAAGCTGCGGTCCACCTCATGCTCGGTCCACACCAGGCTGCCATCGGCTGTCGGAGCCTGCATTTCCCACCAGTACAGCCCGTAGTCGTGTCCGCGACCCCAGATGACGTCGTTGCGTCCGTCGCCGTTGACGTCGTGGACTACGCAGGGGATCGACGCATGCAGGTTGTCCCACTGGCGACGAAACTGCCACGGTCCCGCGAACGGGCCGCCAGCCGGTTGTTCCCACCAGCCGTTCTCGCCAAACAGGTCGGCGCGGCCATCCCCGTTGAGATCGCCAATCCCCATGCCGTGACCATTGCCTTCCGCGTTGAGGATGAAGGGCTCCACGGCTGGAGGGGTGGCCCCCGCGACAAATCGCCACAGGACGACGGGATTCTTCTTGTTCCAGCTATTGACCAGCCACTCGGGAACGCCGTCCTGATCGAAGTCGAACGTCAGTTCGGTTTCATTCTGAACATACTTGGTGTCCGCCAGGAGATGCACGGGCCACAGTTCGCCATGATCGAGAGCCACGGGGCCGGGGTTCTCGTACCAGCTCAATTCCGGTTTCATAAAGGGAATCGCAAACACATCCAGTCGGCCGTCGCCGTTGATGTCCCACAAAAAGTCGCCATTGCTTTCGACGTAGCCGTTCCAATCGGCGATGGCGCGCAGCGGGCGCGGCGTCCAATCGGGATTGGCGTACCAGTTGCGCCCGGCCGCGACGTCGAGCCGGCCATCGCCGTTGATGTCCCCCACGTCGATGCCTTCGTTGAGATCCACTGTCAGCCGGCGGACCTCCCAATTGAGCGCCGGTGGTTCCGCCATCAGGCTCGGGCACCATCCTGCGCTGAGGGACGCAACCGTCACCAGCGTCAGTGCGATGGATTGTGAGAGGAAGATTTGCCGGCGCCATGCAGGGACCGTCACCGAACATGGTGAAAAAACAGGCGGGCAGGAGACTGGCATGGGGGACTTCCGTAGGGCGTGGAGCGGGGGAGAATGCCGCGGAGAACAGCGTCCTTCCAGTTCACCGATCTCACCGCCGACCTGCAAGCCAACCGCACACATGCATCCGCGACCGCAGCGAACTAAACTGGAACGTCCTGGCAGCGTGCCAAGCCGCCGTCAGAGTTGCCAACGACGCTTACGATCTGGACGAAAGCTCACATGGAACCGACCGGCGATGGCCAGCGGATGCTGATTGTGGATGACGACGAGGCCCTGCGCATGCGGCTGACGCGCGCCATGCAGTCCCGCGGTTTCGACGCGCGCTCTGTCGGTTCGACAGCTGAGGCCCTGCACCAGTTGTCGGTGTTTCGTCCCGACTTTGCCGTGGTCGATTTGAACATGCCCGGCGACTCGGGCTTGGTCTTCGTGCGCGAACTGGTGCGCAGTTGCCCGGCCACGCGGGCCGTGGTGGTGACCGGCTATGGCAGCATCACCACCGCCGTCGAAGCCATTCGCGACGGCGCTTACAACTATCTGACAAAGCCCGCCGACGCAGATCAGATTCTCGCCGCGCTCTCCTCACAGGCGCTGCAGGCCAATCCCGAGGGGCTTTCGTACAAGCCGCAAACGCTGGCCGAACAGGAGTGGGACCACATCCAGCGCATTCTGGCCGATTGTGGGGATAACATTTCCGAAGCGGCGCGGCAGTTGGGAATTCCCCGCCGCACACTGCAGCGCAAGCTCAAAAAACGCGCCCCGTGAGGCAACCAGCCGGCTATTTGGCCTCCGCGATCCACTTGGCGAGGATGGATGCTGTCATTTCCGGGTTGTCCCGCACGAGCACCTGCAGCGAGTCACGGTCGCCCGTGTCGATCTTGGGGAGTTCCTTGACCTTGGCCGGGGCAGACTCTTCGGCTTTCTTGGCGGTCTGCACAGGGAGCACAATATCGGGGAGCGGTGGAGCCTTCTTCAGCGACTCCTGAACGCTGCGACTGATCTGCCGCCACACGTACAGCGCCAGCAGTCCCAGAAACATCGTGCTGCCCCACCGGGACAGCATCAGGGTGGCCCAGTCGGACCAGCCCGACGCAGATTCTTCGACGACGCGCGGGATACGGGTGAACGACGACACCACAACCTTGGTCGTGGCATCTTCTCCGGCGGCAGTGGGAATGATCTTGCTCACCTGATTGGACACCGCAGTGTTGACTTCCGTCCGAATCTGCGGCAGCAGCTTTTCCCAGTCGCCCGCGGGAGCATCCGCCTTGATTCGCTCTGACTGTACAGCGACCGCGCGGTAATAGTCTTCGGGGATCGAAATGGCGACCTGCACATTCTGCGGCATCGCCCCCAGCAGATCCTCCTGCGTGATTTCGTACGACGGAGCGCTCAGGTTGGCTGTGTCAGATTCCTCCATGCTTTCCGACCGTTCCTCACCGGCCACGGCGGCCAGATCCAACGGACCGTTGGGATTCTGACCTGGCTCCGTCCGGCGGGGTGTCTGCTGCGATTTTGTGGTGCGTTTGGATTCGGTCGTGACGAGCGCGGCGGCCCCTTTGGTCTGCACTTCCTGCCGACGTTTCACCGCCGACTTCACGCGATCGAGGTCGACACTGACCGAGACACGCACGTGGTCGATGTAGTCGACAGAGTTCAGGACTTCGCGGCGATACATGTCTTTCAGGTTGTTGATGTGCCGCACGAGTCCAGAATCGAATGGGTCGCCCGCCTGCGAGGCCTGATGGGCCACACCGCGATTGATATCAAACACCGTGACGTTGCCGGGGGGCAGATCGGCCTTCATGCCGGCGATGGCTTCGCGAATCGAGGCCGACGTTTCGACAGTCAGCTCGCGCCCCGGTTTGCTGCGGACGAATACCGTGGCGGTAGACTGCCGCGTGCTGGGCCAGCGGGCCGTTTCCTGTTCGTCCCAGACCACATTGGCCGATTCCACGTCTGGCAGCGCGGAGATCATCTGGCTGGCCAGCTTGGCCCGCGCGATTTCTTTTCGTTCCGTCATCTGCTTGCCGTTGGCAAACGGACCCAGATCGGAAAATTGCTTCTCCCACTCTTCCGCCCAGTTTTGCGGCAGCGTTCCAGACGCAATCAGCGCGCTGTTGTAGCGGTCGACTTCCAGTTGCGGGACGAGAATCCGCTGGCCTTCGCGGCGAAAATCCGTCAGGCCGGCCGAGATCAGCGACTCCTCGGCCCGGATGATTTCCTCCACCGTGAAGGCTTTGCCGACCGACAGCGGGACATACGACGTGGTCGAACGGGACGACGCCATCAATCCACCGAGACCGGCGGCAATCATGACGGTCACCCCCACCAGCATCATCCGCTGGCTGGCTGTCATGCCGGCATACAAATCCAGGAATTGCTGGTAGGTTTTCTGCAGTCCGTTCATGGTGTGGCTGCCTGCCCCGTTTCAAAGCATCATGGCAAAAAGACCCACGCGGCAAGGGGGGAACCAACAGGGGACGAGCAAGGGGGCCCACCTTGGGTGCGCGCTGGCAGTTGGCTTATAGCGCGGCGTCTGCCGAGGCACCAAGCGGTCTTGCCGGCCGGCTGAGGGAATCGCAGGTTTCACAAGTGGTTCCCCGGGGGGAGGTTGTGATGGTCCCGCCGGGCCGGTTCTTGCCCACGGGAGTCGGAAGGCGTACAACGGTAGGCGGGTCGCCCTCCCCCCGCGTGCCTCCCGCCTGAATCCTCCTCAAGCCTCACCATGCCCCGGGTCTTGCTATGACTGTTGCTGCAACCGTCCGCCGAGCCTGGGAGTCTGTCGGTCGCACCGGTCTCATTGTGTTCTCGCAAATCCGCCCGTCCGTTTCTCCACGGCTGGTGATCGGCATGTGGCTTTGGCTGGCTGTTCAGGTCGCCTTCCCACCGGTGGCTTGGGGCCAGGGTGGAGCGACGGACGATTTGACAGTCGGCGTCAAGATGTACCAGGCGCAGCGGTTCGATCTGGCGGCCGAGGCGCTGACCCGGTTTTTGAAATCTCAACCGGGGCATCCGGAAGCCCCCACGGCGCTGATGTATCTGGGGGAGTCGTACGTCGGGCAGCAAAAGTATCCCGAGGCAAGGCAGGTGCTGCGGCAGTTTGTGCAGCGCTATCCGCAGGCCAAGAGCATCGACGATGCCCGCTACCGCGTGGCCGAAGCCAGCTACTTCATGGATGACTTTGCCGCCGCCGCGGAAGAGTTCACGGCGTTCCTCGCGCAGGCTCCCAATCACGCACTGGCCGAATGGGCGTTGCCCTATCTAGGGGATGCGCAACTGCGTCTGGGAAATGCCCCGGCCGCAGAGATCTCTTTTCAGACTTCACTGACGCAGCATCCCAAAGGACGCATGCTCGACGATAGCCGGCTGGGACTGGCAGCGGCGCTCGAACGACAGAACAAAGTCGCGGCAGCGCTCGTCGTCTATGACCAGATCATCACGGAGAAATCTCCGCGAACCGATCAGGCGCTGTTGAACAAGGGGCTGGCGCAGTTCGATCAACAGCAGTTTGCCGCAGCCGCCATCACGTTGGAACAGTTGGTCGCAGAGTATCCCGCTTCTCCCCAGGTTGGCCTGGCCCGCCTGAATGCGGGCTTCTCCCGGTATTACGCCGGTGACTTTGACGCCGCCATTGCCAATCTCACCGCCGCGGAAAGCGATCCGCAGGTTGGCACGACAGCGCGATTCTGGCATGCGGCCGCCTTAAAGGGGCAGCAGAAGTTCGAGGCCGCGGTC
>JBGSIP010000811.1:0-3070 GCA_041742495.1 Planctomycetaceae bacterium | reverse complement strand
CAGGATGGCAGCCGTCGCCACAGAGATCACAACCCCCAGCCCCAAGGACAACTCCCAGTTCACGGTCAGGCCACGTGCAATCTGCCATTCTCCCAACACGGCCGCAGCCACTGCGCCCACACAGAGCATGGGGACCCAGGCGCGCCACGGCAGCAGGTCGATCAGCACCACCAGCACCACCATCGCCAAGGCAGCTCGCGCGGCGAGCAGATAGCTGCTTTGAATCTGCCGGGCCGCCTCGAAATTTTGCAGCGGGGTGCCTGTCGCTTCCGGATCTACGCTACGGACATCGGTGACAAATCGCTCCAGTGGTTCCGGATCCCAAACCTGGTCTCGCGGAAACACCTGCACCAGCCAGTTGCCGTCCTGCGACACAAACCGATTGACGAGCGACGCCGGAAAATCATCGAGAGTGACTGGATCGGGATTGGCGACACGGGAGATCGTTCGCAACTGCGCCCACAATTCGTTGCGGCTGCGCTGCTCGAACGACGTCAGCAGATTGATCTGATCGACGCGGCTCTCCTGACTGAAGCGATCGAGAAAACGATCGATCGACATCGCCACGCGCTCGCTCGCCGGGTCGCCCGACTGCGCGAGGTTGAGCATCAACTGTTCGAGGGCCGCTCCGACAGCCGCTGGGTTCTCCTGTCGCACTTGCGGTGGGTTGTCAGGCAGTTCGAGCAGCGCGGTGCGATACTGCGAAACCAGATCTCGCAGTTGATCATCGTCCATGCTGGGGAGTCGCGACGCGAGCTCTTCGACCCGCGCGACGGAGGGCAACGCTTCGTACTTGCGCCTCAGCTCCAGCGCCTCCTGAGGGGACTGGGCCACCGACACGGCATACAACAGCGAGCCCCCGGCTTCCTCAAAAATGCGTTCCTGCCAGCGAACAGAATCGAGTTCTTCCGCCTGCAGGTTCAACAGGTTCGAGTCATACCGCACGCGCCAGCCACTAGCGGAGGCATCCCAGTTCCACGCTTGCGCAGCCACGGCCGTCAGTACCAGCAGGGATGCCGCGGCCAGAAACGGCGCATGATGCCGCACGGCTTCACGAATCCAATCCGTACCAGGCAGAGTCGGTGTGCGATACACCCGCGGCTGGCGACGTTCCGTCACCGACAGCAGGGCCGGCATCACGATGAACATGGCCAGCGTACACAGCAAAATGCCGGCTCCGGCGATCACGCCCAGTTCGGCAATGCCCAAAAATTCGGTCATGGTTGCCGTGCCGAACGCGAGCGAGGTCGTCACCGCCCCCGCCAGCACACCGGGACCAATCGAGAACGCGGTGCCCGTGATGGCCGCGTGGGCCGACGCCCCCTGCTCGCGAAGCTCCAGATAGCGCGCGAGATAATGAATCGAAAAATCGATGCCCAATCCCACCAGAATCGCCGCGAACGACACCGACAGAATGTTGAGGTGCCCGATGGCCGACGTTGCAAATCCGCACGACCACGCAATCCCCACCGCCAGCACGAGCATGCCCAGCAGGGGATACAGCGCCGTGCGAAAGGCCATGCCCAGCAGCACCACCACACCCAGCACCGAAACCAGCGTCGCCAGATTCATGTCCTGTTGCGACCGCTGCATCTCATCGACTTCCAGCACGGGAATCCCGGTCAGGCCGATCTCCAGGCCAGCGTGTTGGCGGGCGACGTCCGCCGCCAACTGGCGTGCGCGCTCCACTGCGACGACCGGACCGGCGAAACTGCTGGCAGACGTCACGGGAATGGCACGGACAAAGCCCAACGTTTCCCGCTCGTTCAGCAAAAACTGATCGCCATGCCCGGCATGCCCCAGCAGATCAGTCGCCGAAGAAATCATGCTGGGCCACGGGGACTGAAATTCGCCAGTGGCGACCCAGCTTTCCATCCCGGTGATCGTCCGTTCGAGCTGCGATAGCATTTCGCGTTCGGAGTCTGACCAGGGCAGGCCCGGCCCTCCGCGTGTCCGCTGCAGCAACTGTCCCGCCAGCACCTGCGCCGAGAACGCGGCATCACTCACGCGCAACGCCGGCAGAATTTGATTCAGCCGCGCCAGGCCCGTTAGCAGATCGTCTTCGGCGGCAAACTGCAGCCCCTTCTGAAACAACTGCGACAACGACACCCGGTACAACACGTGTTCAAACTGCTCAGGATGCGCCTTGAGTTGCGTGGCCAGCGCTTCCATTCCCGCGCGAATGGCGTCGGGGTTGGTTGCCGACACGACAAAGACCAGTTCATTCTGACTGCCGAATTCCTCGGCAAAGCGCAACCATCGCTGATGAAAATCGGCCCGCGGATCGATCAGGTCAGACCGATCGGTCTTGAACGTCAACCGGGTGGCCGTCCAGCCGACGCACGCCACGGCCGAAACCACTGTCAGCAGCAGAATCAGCCAGCGTCCGCGCAGCACACCAGCCGTCACAGCGGCAAGCGCAGACGCGTAGGGCGAATCATCGCCGGCCGGGGCTGATTTCGGTACACGCTGCGTGTTTGGCACGCTCATCCGTCCTTGGTCTTGCGCGGCAAACGGCGCAAATCATCCCTGGTGGTCCATCGGGGACATGTGGCCCGGCAGTCTAGGCCACCTTTGCAAATGGGGGCAACGCCTTTCGCCCCCGCCACTTCGGTGGCGGCAGCAGTTGCAAATTTGCCCCGCGGAACCTCCTCCCCCGGCACTCTGCACACGACGCGGGTGCCAACCCGGCAAACTGGGAGGACTCGTCCGCACGTGTCTCACCACGAATTCACCTCAATTGGCGATTCCCCTTGAACTGCCCCGCTTCCAACTGCCGAAGGGCCTCACAGAGGCGCATCGGCGACGCCTCCAGAGCCCCGTCACGCCGGCAAGACAACAGGACTCCAGCGGCATGTTCCACGGACGGAACATCCAGACCATTTTGATCTGCCTGCTGCTGGGCATGGCAACGGGCTGTCGAACACCCGGCGCAAAGCACGCAGCCAACGCCAGTTCGCCAAACCTCCCGGACGCAGAGCTCGCCACCTCCGGGCAGCCTCCCAGTGCGGCCGGTGATGAACCGCCCACCTTGCCACGGGGAACTGTCACAACCGCGGCTGCAGCGACC
>JBGSIP010000810.1:0-4514 GCA_041742495.1 Planctomycetaceae bacterium | reverse complement strand
TGTGCTGGAGACGTCTCGAGACATCACGGCCCTCGTGTCCGCGGCGTCGGATGCTGGCTTCCTGATCGGACCGTCGCTGGATCGGTTTGATGGCCATCTCGGAGGCGCTGCGGCCCGAGGTCGCTTGCTCCTGGCGGTGACCGAAAAACGGACGCGGGAAGAAATGGATCAATTGGTCGACGTGTTCCGCCGCGCGTAGCCGTCGGAACCGCCACAGTGGCTTGGAGCGGAACCGGTTTTCCGTCCAGGCACAATCTGGTGCGACGGGTGACTCCGCAGCGTGCACCGGGAATGACACTCAGCAGTAGTCCTTGGAGAGTTGGAAACAGGTATGCGGAATCACGCGGCGACCGAACTGATTTTCGATCTCTCGGCTCCCGGACGGCGGGCGACGCAGTTTCCTGCGAGCGACGTTCCGGATCGTCCTTTGAGCGAGTTGATCCCGACTCGCTTTCAATCTTCGGCGCGCCTCGATCTGCCCGAGGTGACCGAGCCCGACGTCGTTCGCCACTTCGTCAATTTGTCGACGCTCAATATGTCCGTTGACACGCACTACTACCCACTGGGTAGCTGCACGATGAAGTACAACCCCAAACGCCACGAACGCTGGGCCCGGCTGCCGGGGCTGGTGGATTTGCATCCTTACCAGCGCGAGGCGGACCTGCAGGGGCTGCTGGAAATGCTCTACGAAATGCAGGAATTCCTGGGCGAAATTGCCGGGCTGCCTGCGGTTTCGATTCAACCTGCGGCGGGGGCACAGGGAGAATTTGCGGCGCTGCTCACGGCGGCTGCCTATTTCCGCGATCGCGGAGAACACCGCACCAAGGTGCTGTTCCCCAGCAGTGCGCACGGCACCAACCCGGCGAGCGCCGCTCTGGCCGGGTTTGAATGCGTGCAGCTCAACCGCAGCCCCACCGGCTTTGTCGATCTGGAAGAACTCAAGTCGCAGTTGGACGACAAGACGGCGGTGTTCATGATCACCAATCCCAATACGCTGGGGTTGTTTGAGCGCGACATCAGCGAAATCGCTCGCCTGATGCACGATGTCGGGGGATTGGTCTATATCGACGGGGCCAACATGAATGCCGTACTCGGGCACGCTCGACCCGGCGATTTCGGCGGCGACATGATGCACTACAACGTCCACAAGACGTTTACCGGTCCGCACGGGGCAGGGGGGCCCGGGTCAGGGCCAATCGCCGTGCGTCCGTTCCTCGCTGACTATCTGCCCGGTCCCGTAATCCGGCGGGACGTCGCCGCCGATGGTCGAGCCACCTATCGCCTCCAGACGCCCCCCAAATCGATTGGCCGCGTGAGGTCATTCTTTGCGAACGTCGGCATCTTGTTGCGGGGATATTTTTACATCCGCACTCTGGGTGCTGCGGGCCTCAAAGAGGCATCTTCGCATGCCGTATTGAATGCCAACTATCTGCGTGCCCGCATGCAGACTTTGCTGCCGGTCCCCCGCGGTGATTTGTGCATGCACGAGTTTGTGGCCAGCGCGGCGCAGCAGAAGGCTGATCGCGGTGTCACGGCGATGGACATTGCCAAGCGACTCATTGACTATGGCTTCCACCCCCCCACGGTGTACTTCCCGCTGGTCGTGCCGGAAGCGCTGATGATGGAACCAACCGAAACAGAGTCGAAGGAGACTCTGGACCGGTTTGTTGAGGTCGTCGCGACGATTCTGCAGGAGGACCCGGAGATCGTGAAGTCGGCGCCGCACTCCACCGCTGTCTGCCGGCCCGATGAAGTGGGTGCTGCACGCCAGCCGGTGCTTTGCTGGGGAGGCAGTTGCCGTTGATGTCTGCCTGGACAGGTCCGCTGCAGGTGATCATTGAGCCCGAACCGCGAGCCGGCAAGGACCTGATGGCCGCCGATGCGGAGATGTTGGAACGAGCGCTGAGCGAAGATCTGTTTGCCTTGCGGCTCTACCGGTGGGCGGTCCCTACGGTCTCGCTGGGGTATTTTCAGGCCATCCAGCGGCAGGCGGTGGCCGTCACATCGGGGCCAGTCACATCGGGGCCAGGTACCTTAAGGGAGTCCGCTCCTTCTGCGACGTCCCTCGCAGCAAGTGCGGCCCCGGCTTCCCCGGCGGTCGCAGTTTCACCAGCGGACGGGGAGCCGTTAGCGCTGCGGTCTCTGCCGCACGTGCGGCGACTCTCGGGCGGCGGCGCGATTCTCCATGATCGCGAGGTGACTTATGCCCTGTGCATTCCGCGCGCACACCCGTGGGCTGCCGAGCCGGCGGAAGTTTATACGCGTGTTCACAATTGGGTGGTCGATTGTCTTGCGGGGCTCGGTATCGCCGCTGCGCTGCGTGGCGAAGCCGCACCGGACCGCGACGGTGCCTTCTTGTGCTACCTCCGGGGCGACCCGCGTGATGTGGTGATTGGCGATGAGAAGATCGTCGGCAGCGCTCAGCGTCGCAGACGCGGCGCGATTTTGCAGCATGGGTCGATTCTGCTGGCGCAGTCCGAGTTGTGGCCCGGTATTCGCGGGCTCAGCGAGATCTGCGGTCGACCAGTCTCCGCGCCTCAGATCACAGACGTACTCTGTGCACAGCTAGAGAATTTCTGGCCCGATTGGCAGAAGTGCTTGGATTGGCCATCGCTCGGCTCGTGATTCGGTGGGCGCGCCTCACCGTGAATGTGAATTTGCATTCGCGTTCGTCAATGCGCCAATTGACTTGACCCTGATGCCCCGATACCATCCCTTGAACCTTAGATTTTTCAGAGATGATCTTTCCCCGATGCTGAAATTGTGGTCGCTTCCAATGCGACGGTCTGCCAGTTCAGATTCGCCAGCTGCCTTTCATCCTCTCATGGCGATGAGTGCGGACGCTTTCAGATCGTGTTGTCTACATCCCGCGGCTGGACCTCGTGTGCGTGGTTCGAAGGATCGAACTCCGTATCATTTTAGCGCTTGACTCGCTGGGCTGGCGGATTCCAGCTCCTGACGGTCAGTGCTCGCTTTAGGCGAGTGGATGGAAACTTTATGCGGACGGCCGAACTCAGGATTGTGAGTGGGCGACACAGCGGCAAATCGTTGCGATTGCCGAATGGAAAATTTCTCGTTGGACGGGGCGAGGACTGCCACCTGCGTCCCAGTCACGAGTTGATTTCCCGCCATCATTGCGTCTTCTCGACCGACGAGTTCGGTGTGCGACTGCGCGATCTGGGCAGCACCAACGGCACATACGTCAATGACGTTCGGGTGCAGGGGACGGTGGTGCTCGAACACGGTGCGAACATTCGGATCGGCAAGCTGGAGTTCATTTTTCAGCTGCGCGAGGCCGTGTCAGGTCAGGAATCGACCGGTACGCTTCCCATGCAAGAGGCGGCCGACGACTCGAGTGCGACCATGGCCGAAATGCCGGTTGCCGAGGGCCCAGAGGAGGATTTGTCGAGTTCGCGTGAAACCGTAGTGCTTCAGCAGCACGAGACGAGCTTCATGCCGATGGGGTCTCTGCCGCCAAACCCGTACGGAACTCCCCTGCCGCCCGGATACCCTCCGGGCCAATATATGGTTCCCGGATATCCCGGCCAGCCCTACCAGCAGCAGTATTCGCCACAGGGCTACGCTTCGCAATATCCGCCGCAGCCCTTTCCGCCCCAGCAGTATCCACCGGGCTACGGCGCTCCGCAGCAATATTCTTATCCGCCTCAGCAGATGCCCGGTTATGTGAACGCTCCCGGGTTTCCCGGCTATCCCCCGAGCCAAGGCTATCCACAGGCTCCCGGCTATCCAGCGCCTGGGTACGGTCCTGCCGGTTATCCACCGCCGTCTCAAGTCCCGGGGTCCGCAGCTCTGCCGACCGAGGTCGAGGCAGAAATCGAAGAAGAGGTTCCAGTGGCTGCTGCTCCGGCTGCGGCATCCAAGTCGGCGCCGATGATTCGGCTGCCCGATCCCAAAGACACCGGCTTGAAAGAGGCTCCTCCGCCTCCTCCGGCCCAAGCGTCTGCTCCCGGAGCGCCAAAGAAAGAGACCCCGTCCAACAAAGCGGCCGACATTCTCAAACAAATGAATAACCGTCGGCCGGTGTAGTCATGACGGGGCATTCAAATGCCCTTGGTCTTTGCAGCAGCACCTTTTGCCACCAAACAGACTTCAACGCCGGCGCACGCAAGTTCGCCGGCGTTTTTCGTGGTCTGCGAGAATTCTTGTCGTTCTGGCGATAGCATGCCGTCAGAGACGGACTCGCCGGATCGGCGACTGCTGCCGCGTGGTCGGTGGTGCCCCCGCGGCCGT
Source organism: Planctomycetaceae bacterium (assembly GCA_041742495.1). Classification (GTDB taxonomy): domain Bacteria; phylum Planctomycetota; class Planctomycetia; order Planctomycetales; family Planctomycetaceae; genus JBGSIP01. The sequence continues at coordinate 263 of JBGSIP010000810.1, read as the reverse complement.
GCCCGCGGCCATGTTGGTCGCTAGAATGTTTGCGTCACCCGTCTGGCAACGAAACTGCACAGGAGTCGCGTTCATGGCAGAAGTGAATCCATCGGAAGTTCAGCGCCGGTACCGCGAATTTATCGATCTGCTGCCGCTCACAATCTCGATCGCCGGTCTGCCGTCCAGCGACATCGGACGCTACTACAACGAAGAACAAATCGAGAGCCGCTTGTTCACGCTGCGGCATGCATACAAGGCGGCCCGCGCACTGGCCCGCGAAG
>JBGSIP010000809.1:0-2064 GCA_041742495.1 Planctomycetaceae bacterium | reverse complement strand
GCAGGCCAGTAGCGCAACCGCACCACATGCGTCCCCGCCGCCAGTGGCAGGCCGATCATCTGGCGATTGGTCCGGATGACGGGAACCGCGGTCGTCGTTCCGTTGCTCTCCACGCGCGTGGCAGTCCAATCGGTCGAATACATCTCCGACACGACCACGAGTCCCGGTTCGGTCAGCTCAACTTGCAGTTCCATTTCGCCGTGCTCATGACGGACAATCTCGACGCGCTCCGCGAGCGGCAGTCCGGCCACGGTGGGAGTCTGTCTCGGAGGGATTACCGTCGTGCCCGGCGGAACTTCCACGAGCGCCGTCTGTCGCAGATCGAGAGGGGCCGAGTGGGGAAACACCAGCGAGAACATGATCGGCAGCCATTCGGAGCGATCGCTGTCATCAATGACTCCCGCCTCTGTGACGCGATGGACCACCCAGGCCCGGGGAAACGCCGACGTGTTGCGCAGGATCTGCAGTTTCCCCCCCTCAAACAAGACTTCGCCCACGATGGGCAGCGGATCTCCCTGCGGCAGGATCCAATCGGCCAGGTCTTGGCCCGGTTGCTGCGACGGACTCCAGGCGGTTTCCACGGCCATCGTTGTCGCTCCCGTCTCGGTGGGAATCGACGGCTGCAGGCAGAGGAAGTACTCGACGCCCCACAGATCGAGTGCCCGCCGAGGCTGGAAATAGGACAACGGCTGGTTGGGCTGCAGCCGGATGGGCAACTGATCGAAGAAGGCATCGTAGATGCGGTGCGAGATCGTGCTCGGGGCGTCAATCGACGCCAAGCCATAATCGCGACAGGCATCGTCCTCCAGCGCCCAGCGGGACCCTCGCAGCGCGGCAGCATCCGCACCGGACTGGAACAAAGGGCCAATCGCGGGCAGAAACGGAATGACGCGAAATACGCGCACGGGAGGTTTTTGTGAGTCGATCACAAACGTCTCCCCATACTGAGGGATCTGCGAGACCAGTTGGCACGCGACCGGCGATGGGGTGGCCCCGTTTTCCAGTCGATCGCTCCGCGTCAGCACCGCGGGACCGCGCCACTCGGACCGCGGAAAGACTTCCACCACCGTCCCGGCCACTGCGGCCAGATCCACGGCCACCAGCAACAGGCAGGCCGTTTGTTGAAACAGGTTGAGAGGAACGCCTTGGTTGTGATGGCTGCGGCCGCGAACGACCAGCCAGCCGGTGGCACCGACCATCATCACGGCCCAGATCAGGCTTCCTGCCATCCAGACGGCGGGTTGCCCGATGGCGGCGGTGTCGGGCATGCGATACGTGGCCGCCGGGTTGAGCACGCACAGAGCCGCGATGATGGCTGCCCCCACGATGGTTGCCCCGACAGCACGTCCCCACGCGCGGATCAGCTCACCACGCGGAGTGACCTGCAGACTCCAGCCGGCGAGCAGGCTGGCACTCCAACTGACAATCACCATCCACTTGGCCGGAAACCGAAACGTGGCATATCCGGGCAGCAGCGTCACCAGCCACCAGTAAACGGTACCCACTTCGACTCCGGTCTCCTCAGCGGCCATGTCCGATTGGAAGACCCCGAAGAAGTATGTCCCGGCATAGCGCCCCAGGGCGGCGAGGAAACCGAGCACTGTGATGATCAACAGCCACCGTCCGACCCGCTGCCGCCAGGCGGTGCGCCACACGGCCAGCCACAATACCACCGTGAACCACCCCAGATAGATGGTCGGTTGCCACAGGTTCGATTCGGTCAGATGCAGGGCCAAAGGCCAGCGAGCATCGGCGAGATACGGCGTGCCACTGAAGTGGGGAATCACCAGTTCAAACACAGCGTAGGGCGACTGCGAGAAGCCATACACCTGTAGATAGTGGTCGGCGGGCGGCGGCGGATTCCCGACCAGTTGGTCCCACCAGTTGGGTGGCAGACCGGTATCAGGACGCGGCACCGGCTGCTGCGAATTCCCCAGGAAGTGTCCGGGAATCTGCCACAGATTCGCCGGCACATCGCGTACCGCGCGGGTGCTCTCACGGGCCACCGCGGCGGTGGGCAGAATCTGGATGGCAGACAGCCCGCCGGCCATCGCGGCGGCTGCC
>JBGSIP010000808.1:0-3624 GCA_041742495.1 Planctomycetaceae bacterium | reverse complement strand
AGCAGTTGATCGAACAGCGATTGGCTGTCGCGCATGGAGCCCGCCGCCCGCCGCGCGACCAGTTCGATCGCCGCCGCATCGACGTCGAAGCCTTCCGCAGCAGCGATTTCGAGCAGCCGATCGCCAATCCGATGGTCGGTGATCGCCGAGAAGTCGAACCGCTGACAACGCGACAAAATGGTGTCGGGGACTTTGTGCGGCTCGGTCGTGCAGAACACGAATTTCACGTTTGCGGGGGGCTCTTCCAGCGTCTTCAGCAGCGCGTTGAAAGCCTCCTTGGTCAACATGTGAACTTCGTCGATGATGTACATTTTGTACTTCGTACGCATCGACTTCACGCCAACATTCGCGCGGAGCGCGCGGATGTCGTCGATCCCGCGGTTTGAAGCACCGTCGATTTCGACGATGTCTACATCGCGGCCCGCGGTGATGCTTTCGCAAACGTCACAGGACTGGCAGGGGACACCATCCACAACATGCGGGCAATTGAGGGCTTTGGCAAGAATGCGGGCCGTGGACGTCTTGCCGACTCCGCGAGCCCCCGTGAAGAGATACGCATGGGCCACGCGATCGGTGCGGATGGCATTGCGCAGGGCAGTCGCCACGTGCTCTTGCCCGACAACCTGATCAAAGGCCTGCGGGCGATAACGGCGGGCAAGCACGGTGTAGTGAGCCGAGGGCTCGGCCATCGCGGGGGTTCCAATCGGCGGCAAAGGGGGCCAACAAGGGTTACCGCGAACGCGATCGCGGCAACGAACGGCGGCCAGCAAATGTCTGTCAACGCCAGCGGCCGCTGACTGCGAGACGCCACGGTGGAGGCACCATCGGGACGACTCCACGGTCGCGACGCGACAAGCGCAGTGACAACCGTCGGGTCACGTCCGCCGCAAGCGGGCCGGGAACGCAGTTTAGAACACCTGAGGGCGGCTGTCGCCCAAACCGACTGGCGGCATGTTGACTCGTGAAAGTAGAGACACGTTGCGGCTCGAAAGATTCTTCGCAGGTCAGCGGCGAAGTCACTCGGCGCCAATCGCGGCGACAGAACTGGAATTGACCGAACTGTGATCCGTGGAACAGCGATCGACGGAGCGGGAAGGTACCCCTAGCGCACCTGAAAACCAGATGCGTAGGGCTGCTTCAGTTACGACCTGACCCGGTTGACACGGTCTCACCGCACCAGGGGTACCTTCTCACTCCGTCCCGTTCGCCGCCGTCATCCCGTCCGAGAGCATCGCTGTTCTGCGGGGAACCACGACAATTCCGAGAGTCTCACGCACGATCTCGGTGAATCTCACGGCGGCTGGCGGGCTGGGAAGGCCTGCTTGCCACCAAGCCGACATTACCGGCAGTCACGCGGAGCAAAGCGAATTATGGCATCCGCCCGGGGCAGCGTCCAGTCTCCCGGCACAAATGCGCGCCGGGGGGCTCTGCTGCGGTCAGACCGTACCGGGGCCGCTCGTCGATGCGAGCCCGCGCGACAGTTACGCCCCTGCCCTGGCGACCGCACCGAGTCGGACCGGGCGTTCAATCCCGCGGAGCGGTCTGCTACGATTTGCCGGCGGTCGACCAGCCGGAACTCCCTCTGCGACACACCAGAACGGGCGACGTTTCCGGCACACTTCAGCGCGGGGCGAAAGGATTGTCCATGAGAGGTGGCATGTGGAGTTGGGTGACGGTCGGAGTCGGCCTGTGCCTGGGATCAGGTTGGTGCGGTGGGTCAACTGGTCAGCCGGCCGCATGGGGACAGGAGGCGACAGTCGTCCCGCCCGAGAATTTGGTGACGGATGGCATTCCGCCCATTCCCGCCTCCCTGCCGGCCGATATCAACCGCTTCACTGAGTCCCGTTCCGCCTCATTCGTGGACTGGCACCCACAGAAGCTGGAAATGCTGATTTCCACCCGCTTCGCGGACACCGCACAGATTCATCACGTGACGGCCCCACTGGGGGCGCGCACGCAGTTGACGTTTTTCCCAGAGCCGGTGGGCGGGGCGGCGTTTGCGCCCAAAAATGGTGAATATGTCGTCCTGTCTAAAGACATTGGCGGGAATGAATTCGGCCAGTTGTTCCGCCTGGATCTCGAAACCCGCAGCGTCGAATTGCTGACCGACGGCGGGCGGTCGCAAAACGGTGGACTGTTGTGGAATCACGCGAAGTCCGTTGCCGTTTACGGTTCGACCCGACGCAATGGGGCTGATCGTGATTTGTGGCTGATGAATCCTGCGCAGCCGGCTGAACAGAGCCTGCTGCTGGAACTGCAGGGGGGCGGCTGGGGAGCGATGGACTGGTCTCCCGATGATCGCTGGCTGGTGCTGGGAGAATTCCTCTCAATCACAAACCGTCGTCTGTGGCTGGTGGACGTGGCGGCAAAAACGCGGACCCCGCTGACAAACGACACCGAAGAAGTGTCGTGGTCGGGAGCAGAGTTCTCTCCTGACGGCAAAGCCTTGTACGTCACCACAGACCGCGGCAGTGAATTTCAACGGCTGGGGCTGCTCGATCGCGAGTCGGGTGAGTTGAAGGTTCTGACAGCCGATATCGACTGGGACATCAGCGGCTTCTCGCTGACCGACGACGGCCGCCGACTGGCGTTTGTGGCCAACGAAGCGGGGCAATCGGCGCTGTATCTGATGGACACGGCGACTCATCAGTATGCCCGAGTACCCGGCATTCCGACCGGCGTCATTCAGGGGTTCTCTTGGCATGACAATGGTCGCCATCTGGCACTCACGCTAGGGTCAGCCACCGCCACGGCGGATGTGTACGTGCTGGATGCCGATTCGCTGACGCTCACCCGCTGGACGCAGAGCGAATTGGGAGACATCAATCCCGCCAGTCTCGTCGACGCGGAACTGATCACTTGGAAGAGCTTCGACGACCGGGACATTACCGGCTTCAAGTATCCGGCTGCACGCAAATTCGAGGGGCCGCGGCCCGTGGTGATTCTCATCCACGGCGGTCCTGAATCGCAGGCCGAACCGACCTTCCTGGGGCGTTACAACTACCTGCTGCAGGAACTGGGGATCACGCTCATTCTGCCCAACGTGCGTGGGTCCAGCGGATATGGCAAGACGTTTGTCAAACTGGACAACGGCATGCTGCGCGAAGACTCCGTCAAAGATATCGGAGCCCTGCTCGATTGGATGGCCACGCAGCCGGATCTGGATGCCAGCCGGGTGATGGTGATGGGGGGGAGCTATGGCGGCTATATGACGCTGGCGTGCGCGGTTCACTACAACGACCGCATCCGCTGTGCGATCGACATTGTGGGTATTTCCCATTTCGGCACATTCCTGAATAACACCGAGGACTACCGGCGGGATTTGCGTCGTGTGGAGTACGGAGACGAACGCATTCCCGAGATGGCGGCGTTCTTCGAGAAAATTTCACCGCTGAACAATGCGGGACAAATCAGGAAGCCGTTGTTCGTGGTACAGGGATTGAACGATCCTCGCGTCCCCGCCAGCGAAGCCGAGCAGATGGTGGCCAAAGTGCGACAGAACGCAGGGCAGGTGTGGTACCTGCTGGCGAACGACGAAGGGCACGGGTTCCGCAAAAAGCCCAATGCCGACTACCAGTTCTATGCCACCGTGAAATTCATTCAGGAATTTCTGCTCGCTGCACC
>JBGSIP010000807.1:0-6344 GCA_041742495.1 Planctomycetaceae bacterium | reverse complement strand
GTCACCAAGCGCGAGCTCTATAAAGACCTCGACAATGCGGTGGAATTCGACCAGAGCCAGCTCTTCAAGAAGCTTTACGAAGACGAGTTCGGCATGCCCGGGGGCGAACCCTATGGCGCACTCGTGGGTGACTACGAGTTCTCCAATCATCCCGAAGACATCGACTTCCTCGAGAAGATCTCGGGCGTCGCTGCCGCCGCGCATTGTCCGTTCATTTCTGCAGCCAGCCCTTCGCTGTTCAGCCTCGAAGGCTGGCAGGATCTCTCTCGTCCCCGCGACATCGAGAAGATTTTCATGGGCAAGAACTACACCAAGTGGAACGCGTTCCGCGACTCGGACGATTCGCGCTACGTCACTCTGGTGATGCCCCGCGTGCTCGCTCGGCTCCCCTACGGTGCCGCCACCAAGCCCATCGACGAATTCGGTTATGAAGAGTGCGAACTGGACGCCGGTGGCAACACCAAGACCACCTCGCATGGCGATTACTGCTGGATGAATGCCGCCTATGTCATGGGGACCAATCTCACGCGTGCATTTGCATCCACCAGTTGGTGTACGGCCATCCGCGGTGTGGAAAACGGCGGCAAGGTCGAAGGCCTGCCGGTGCACAACTTCCTAAGCGACGACGGCGAAATCGACGCGAAGTGCCCAACGGAAGTCGGCATCACGGACCGTCGCGAAGCCGAACTGAGCAAGGAAGGCTTCTTGTCGCTGTGTCACTTCAAGAACACCGACTACTCGGTGTTCTTCGGTGCGCAGACCTGCCAGCGTCCCAAGAAGTACGACAATCCCGATGCGACGGCGAATGCCGCGATCTCCGCGCGACTCCCCTACATCATGGCGGCGTCGCGGATCGCGCATTACTTGAAGTGCATCGCCCGCGACAAAATCGGGTCGTTCATGGAACGGCAGCAGATGGAAGACTTCCTCAGGCGGTGGATTTCCAACTACGTGCTGGAAGACGAAAAGGGGAGTGCCGAAATGAAGGCACGCTATCCTCTGGCCGCCGCCAGCATTCAGGTGGAAGAGGTAGCCGGATCTCCCGGGTCGTACAGGGCCATTGCCTTGTTGCGCCCATGGTTGCAGATGGAAGAACTGACAACCTCCTTGCGTATGGTGGCCAAGCTGCCGCAAAAGGCGTAGCCCTGTGATTGACGTTCCCGCCGCTCTCACACGAGCGGCGGGAACGGTTTTTCTGAGATTCGTTGCAGCGGCCTGGAGTGGAAAGGACGGCGTCGTTCCGTGATCTCGCCCGAGTCCTCGTCCGCACTTCCGCGCGTGGTCGAACTGGACGCACCTGCGGCCAGTCCGCCCCCGACGAGCCTGCTCGACTCGCTCACGGCCCGCGGCACCGGTGAGGCACGCGCTACCTTCGATCCCGCCGTGGACCGATTCCTGCGCAGTGAGAATTCGGCCGAGCGACTGCAAATCTGGCTCGGATCGGTTCCCGCGTCCCAAGCCCAGCGCACCCAGGCGCGACAGGTTCTGGCCCGCGACATCGGTCGCATCGATGCAGCCTTGGCTAAGCAAGTCGATGAAATTCTGCATCATCCCGACTTTCAGTCGCTGGAGGCCGGCTATCGAGGTTTGTATCTGCTGTGGGAGCAGCGGCGGCAGTTACTCGACGAAACCTCCATGTCCGATTCGCCCGCGGAAATTGAACTCCGGGTCCTGTCGGTCACCAAGAAGGAGTTGATCCGCGACTTCGAGGATGCGGTCGAGTTCGATCAGAACAACCTGTTCAAGAAGGTCTACGAAGAAGAGTTCGGCACGCCCGGCGGGACCCCTTACGGCACACTCATCGCCAACTACGAATTCACCAATCATCCCGCCGACATCGATCTGCTCGATCAACTCAGCGGTGTCGGTGCCGCCGCCTTTGCCCCTGTGCTGGTGGGGGCCGCTCCCGCCCTGCTTGGGCTGGATGACTTCTCGGCGCTCGAACAGCCGGTGAATTTGCAGGGAATTTTTGGCAACCCCAAGTACCGCAAGTGGAATGCCCTGCGGGAGAAGACGGACACCCAGTTTCTGGGCATCACTCTCCCCCACATTCTGATGCGCGAGCCGTACCAGGATGACGGAATACGCCCGCAGGGGTTTCGCTATGCCGAGGCCGTGGGCGATGCCGACAACCGGAAGTATCTGTGGGGGACCTCCGCTTGGGCCATGGGCACCGTGCTGATGCGTGCGTTTGCGGCCTGCGGTTGGTTCGCCGACATCCGGGGGTTTCAGCGTGGCGTGGAGGGGGGGGGCCTGGTCAATTCCCTGGCCACCCATCAATTTGGTACCGATCCGTGGGGCTCTGTGTTCAAGTCCTCGGTCGATGTCGCCATCCCCGAGCAGCGCGAAGCCGAACTGTGCGATCTGGGCTTCATTCCGCTGTTGCACGCCAAGGGGACGCCGTTTTCGGTATTTTATTCCAACCAGTCCGTCCATGCGCCTGGCCAATATCAGGACGCGTCCGCGACCAACAATGCGCGTCTGGCCTGCATGCTGCAATACGTCCTGTGCTGCTCGCGGATCGCCCATTACCTGAAAGTCCGGGCGCGAGACAAAATCGGCTCGCGTGCCAGTGCGCGCGAAATCGCTGACGAATTGAGTCGCTGGCTGGTGCAGTATGTCACCCCGGACGACCGCGCGTCCCCCTCGATGAAAGCGCGCTACCCGCTCCGCGAAGCGAATGTCGAAGTTGACGAACTTCCCGGCAAACCCGGCCATTATTCCATGACCATCCACCTGCTGCCGCACTACCAGTTGGACCAGTTGTCTTCCACCATGACCTTGATGGCGCGTCGCGTCGATCTGCTGTCCTAGTGGAGACGAAGGTCGAAACTGAGCAGGCCAACGCCTCACGAACAGATCCGGTTTGCTAAACTGCTCGCTACTGCCTGCTGATTGAGCCAATCCCCGTGAAGCATGATCCAGTAGAACATGTTGCCCCAAATCACGTTGCCCTGAAACACGTTGCTGGCCGGCTGCCTGACTTTCCTGTCGCGCGACTCTCTCCGCGAGAGCCTCTTGCCCCGATCATCCTGAGGAATCCCCATGAGTTCACCTGTTGAGTTGTTTCAGGCCGGCCGCCTGAAGGACGCCGTCGCACTGGCCACGGAACGAGTTCGAGATGACCCGACGAATGTCACCGCGCGGAGCCAGTTGAGCGAACTGTTGTGTTTCACGGGTGACCTTGAACGCGCGGACAAGCAATTGGATGCCGCGGCCCAGATCGACCCGGAAGTGATGGTCGGCACCTCTTTGCTGCGGCACCTCATCCGGTCAGAAGTGACCCGTCGCGAAGTGTTCGAACAAGGCCGCGTGCCGGAATTTCTCAGCGAGCCTGGCGAAAGCGCTCAGAAGCGACTGAAGGCCCTGCTGGCTCTCCGCGAAGGAGCCGCCGCCGAAGCGGCCCAACTCGTCGCAGAGGCAGCGAGCGAAGAACCGCTGGTGCGGGTCACCATTGACGAAGGGGTGCAGTCAGGATTCCGCGATCTCGACGATGTCCTGGGCCCCATCCTCGAAGTCTACACCGCCACTGGCAAGTACTACTGGGTGCCGGTTCACCTCGTTCGCCGGATCGAAATGTCTCCCATTGAGACACTCGCCGACATGCTTTGGCGTAGTGCCCAGATTGAAACCGTGGGGGACGTCAACGGGCGAGTCCACCTCCCGGCGATCTACTACGGGTCGCAACAATCCGCTGACGAACGGGTCTGGATGGGCCGCGCAACCGAATGGGAAGAGGCCAGCCCCGGCGGCTGCGTCCGAGGCCGTGGGCAAAAGGAATACCTCGTCGGCGACGATGCGATGCCAGTGCTGAGCTTGGGAACATTTACGATCGAAGTGTGACCGCGTGGCGCGGTGTCGGGTGTGTGAGTGCAGCCGGGAGTGTGATCAATGGCCGTGGCCAAGTTGTCCCTTTTGGATCGCCTGATCGACAACGATCCGGCGACGTCGAAGGAGGCTCCGCTGACAGAAGCGGAAGCCCTCCGTCGCATCAGGGCCGGCGTCAAGCGAGACATTGAGGATCTGTTGAATACAAGGCATCGGTGTGCCAACTGGCCCCCGTCGCTCGATCAACTCGATACCTCGCTGTTGAACTATGGCATCCCTGATTTCACGTCGGCAGGCATGAATGCCGCCGTCGAGTACGACTTGCTGCTGGAATCGATTCGCGGCACGATCCAGAGTTTTGAACCACGGCTGCGCGACATTCGTCTGGAGCGAGTGACCAATCGGGAGTATCACGATCGGACGTTTCGGTTTCGCATTTTTGCCACGCTGCTCATCGATCCCGATGAGCACCGCCTGCAATTTGAGTCATCACTGGAATCCGAAACCGGCCAGTTTGATCTGAAGTAGGGCCCAGCCGACGAGAGTGTGATGTCTGAAACACTGGACGAGTGGTACCAGCGGGAACTGGACTATTTTCGGTCGCAATCGGCGGAGTTTGCGCGCCGTTTTCCGAAAATTGCCGACCGCCTCAGCATGGGCCCCGCGAACACGCAGGATCCGCACGTCGAGCGCCTGATTCAGGCCGTGGCGTACTTGAACGCGCGCACGCGGCACAAGCTGGACGACGGTCTCCCCGAATTCGCCGACGGCCTGTTGGGCATCTTGTATCCCCACATGATCGCGCCGATCCCCTCCATGTCCGTCGTCGAGTTCCAACTCAACCCGGCGCTGCAGGATCTGGTCGGTGGACATCATCTGCCGCGCGGTACGCGACTGGAGACCGAACGCGTGCAGGACTGCAACTGCCAGTTCCAGTCCGCTTATCCGGTGTCGTTGTACCCCCTGCGCGTGAGTGAAGTCAGCCTGGTCCCGCGACCATTTCAAGTGCCTCCTTCACCGCAACGGGAAAACGCCAAGGCGCTGTTTCGCATCTCGCTGTCTCTGCTGGATGCCTCACTGTCGTTTGACAAAGTCGCGCTCAAGAACCTGCGCTTCTTCGTGCAGCTTCCCGATTTGTCCAAATCGGCGCGACTGATCGAACTGCTGTGTACGGCCTGCCTGGAGATCGTCGTCGCGGGCCAACCCGCCAATAGCGCCCGCGCCGTGCTGCCTCCCGGCGCCTTGCGCCAAGTCGGATTTGATCCCTCCGAAGCGTTGTTGCCCGCCTCGCTGCGTTCGTTTCCTGGCTATCGATTGCTCACCGAATACTTCGTGTTTCCGCACAAGTTCCTGTTCTTTGAACTCAACGGGCTGGATACCACGAAGCTGCCGCAACTTGGATCACGGCTTGAACTCAACGTGCTGCTGCAACGCGGCGATCCCGAACTCGAACCTCTGGTTTCGCCCGACACAATCCGCTTTGGCTGCACGCCGGTGGTCAACATGTTCCGGCACACCGCCGATGCCATCCCCGTGGCGTCCCGCCGGTCCGAAGTGCGCATCGTTCCCGATGCCCGTGCCGAGGCTTCGCTCGAGGTGCTGTCGGTCGAAACCATTCGTGTGGAGGACGAGCAAGGGCGCGTGGAGGACTTCCTTCCGTTCTTCTCTGTCGAACACGGAGTGCATTCCAGCCGGCAGGCGTACTGGCATGTGATGCGCCGTCCGGGTCCGGTGGCAGGCGAATCATTGGTTCAGAACCAGCCCACCGAGATGTATGTGTCGCTGGTTGACTCCCAGATGAACCCGCTTGATCGGCCAGGACGCAGCCAGTTGTTCGCCACACTCACCTGCTTCAATCGCGATATTCCCACCGAACTGGCCCGGCGCGATATCTCGCGGCTGGGAATCGAAATTGTCGGCGGACAAGGGCCCGTCTCCCGCATCCGTTGTCTGGTTGCTCCAACGGCCACGCTGCGCCGGCACCTGTCACGCCGGAACCTCTGGCCACTGGTTTCGCAACTGTCGTTGAATCATCTGTCCCTGACCGGCGAAGAGCAGGGGCTCTCCGCCCTGCACGAAATATTGACGCTGAACGACGTCAAAGACTCCACCGCCACGCAATCGCTCATCAGTGGACTGATTGCCCTGACCACCGAAAGCGGCGTGCAGCGACTGCAGCGCGCTTTCGTCCGCGGCACCAACGTGCGCGTCGTGCTGGATGACTCCAAGTTCAAAGGGGACTCGGCGTTTCTGTTTGCTTCCGTGCTTAACCAATTTCTCGCGATGTATGCCAGTATGAATTCCTTTACGAGATTGTCGGCAACGACGGTCTCGCGCCAGACTCGACAAGAAAGCGATTGGACGTGGCCGCCCCAGGCGGGTCTGAAGACCCTCATCTGATTCAACAATTGTTTCAACTGCCCGAGCAGTTTGAATTCTTTCAGGCCGTGCGTCTGATCGAAGCGGCCGCGCATCGTGACGCCACGCGCCGCAAGCCGGCGCGCCTCGGCGGCAAT
>JBGSIP010000806.1:0-1540 GCA_041742495.1 Planctomycetaceae bacterium | reverse complement strand
CCGTACGCCAGATTCGATGGAGTCGGTGTATCCCTTGGCGCGGGGGGTGATTCAGGACTACCGGCTCTGCGAGTCGATGCTCAAGGCCATGCTCGCAAAGGCGGTCGCCCTGACCCCCGGATTTCGCCCCCGGGCCCTGCTGACGGTTCCGGCGGCCATCACGCCAGTGGAAGCGCGGGCAGTCTTAACGACGGCAGAACGTGCGGGGATTGGCCGGGTGCTGCTGGTGCCGCATGCCAAGATTGCCGCAATTGGCGTGAATCTCCCGTTGGCGGAACCGGTGGCGAGTCTGGTGATCCACATTGGGGCCGGGACCACCGAAGTGGCGATTTTCAGTCTGGGCGAAACAGTCAGCCAGACGTCGATTCGCTTCGCGGGCAACGACTTCGATGAAGCCATCGTGGGGTATTTGCGTCGCCAGTTTTCGCTGCATGTGGGCCTGCCGACCGCCGAGCAACTGAAACGGCAGATCGGCAGCGCCGCTGCGCTGACACGGGAGACGTCACTCGATGTTCGCGGCGTCGATGCCGCGGGTGGGATTCCGCGGAAAGCGATTGTCACCAGCGAAGAAGTGCGCGAAGCGTTGGCACCTTCGCTGCTGAGGCTGGTCGAGTCGGTGAAGACGACCATTGAGGGTTGCGCCCCGGAGCTGATTGGCGATTTGTCCGACGCTGGCTGCGTGGTGACGGGGGGCGGGGCGTTATTGCAGCAAATTGACCGCTACTTCGGAGCGCAACTGGGCATCCCGGTGCGGATTGTCGATCGCCCACAGGACGCCGTGATCGATGGGTTGAGGGTCTGTCTGGAACATCTCGACAGTTGGCAGGGGGCACTGGCCGCCGATGTCGTGGCGGCCTGAGTGGTTGACGTGAGCCGCGCTGTCAGCACCGGTGCTGCGTGAAGCGGCAGGAGGTCTGGCGGGGGCGAAGTTGGGGATTTCGTAGGCCTTCGGTGGGATCGCAAGACGATGCGGGGCAGGCTCAGCGATGCAGGAGCGGGACAGCACGGGTGGGTGGCACCTGTCGGCTGGCTGCTGTCGGTTGCTTGCCTGTTGGTGTTGCCGCCATCGTTGGCGGAATCGTGGCGAGCCGCGTTGCGCGACGCTTTGGGGCCGGGCAAGGCGCTGTTCGCACAATGGCTGCCGGTTGTTGCAACACCTCAGCGCGACGACCGCTGGCATTCCGTCGCCGATCTGTCTGTCGCAGGGATGAACAAGGCCGATCGCGAGCCAGAACTGCTGTTCTCTACCCCGGTGATTGCCGGTGACACATCGGATCGTCAGACGGACCGCGAAACGTCCTTGGCCGCCGCACTGCTGGTGGCGCAGGAAGAAATCGCGGTTCTCCAGCGGCAACAGGCGGCGACCGCGGCCCTGACCGTGCCAGATTTGACAGCGTGGTACATCGTGGCGGCTCACATTCTGGGGCGGGAAGACGCCGATCAATTTCGCCGCCAGACGTGGCTGCATCCGGCACATGTTCACCCGGCGATTGAGCAGGCTGCTGTGCTGAAATCCTCCTCGCCGTTGATTGATGCCGGG
>JBGSIP010000805.1:0-2569 GCA_041742495.1 Planctomycetaceae bacterium | reverse complement strand
TCTGGGCCCCCTGCCCCGGTGACCATGACACTGACAGGGAACATGCCGCCAGGCGTGAACGAATTCCAGAGTCGCGATCCCGCCAACGCTGAACGCGGCTGGGACAGCGCTGGGGAATCGAGTTGCCAGCCGGGCTGGTTTGGCCCATCATAGCGGGTGCCCTCAGATCAGCCAAAGGCTGGCCGCGTCCGGTCCTCCGACCTCTTTCAATTTGCCTGGTCTATCACCACACGTGAAACCTGCCCCCCCCGCCGCCCCGGTCACCGTCGCTGCCGCGGCACCTGTCGGTTTGCCAGACATTCCGCCGTCGGGACCCGCACTGCCGCCCGACGAACATGCCGCCCGGTCAGCGAAGGCGATGCCGAGTGACGCGGAGTTTTGGAAGATCCTGTGGGCCATCGTGGCCGTCGGCGGAGTCCTTCGCGTGTTCGCCGCGACGAGTTGTGCGGTCGAGCATTTTGACGAAGGGGTATATGCGTCGAACCTCTGGTTCACCCCCGCCGAGGGATACCGGTATCCGGACCGACATTTATACGCCCCCCCGCTCGTCCCGACGGTGCTCGAGTTGGCGATTGCCGTCTGCGGCAGCACGCATCTGGGACCTATCGTTCCAGGTACTCTGGCAGCCACACTGGGCATCGTTTTCGTCGGCTGGCTGGCGCGGCTGTGGTTCGACAAACGGGTCGGTCTGCTATGTGCGGCGCTGGCGGCGGGCAGCGGAGTTTTGATCGCCTTTTCGCCAACAGCACTCACGGAACCGTATCTGCTGCTGCTGTGGCCTGCAGGGCTCGTCTTGCTGACCAAAACCGTGCAACGGCTGGAATCTGGCGGACCTGCACCTTGGCCGTCCACCCTCGCGGCGGGTATCGTGATTGGCTTGGCCTGGCTGACCAAGTACTCCGGCTGGCTGCCGTTGGCCATCTTCTGGAGTGGCAGCGCGCTGTGGTCGGTGACGGCACGGCCCCCACTGGCCGTGCTGCGGCAGTTGGTCACTCACGGAGGAGTTGCCACGGCAATCGCGGTCGCCATGTTTGCGGCCTATGTCGCCACGCTGCAGGACCAGGGGGGGTACGCCGCCGTCGCCGCCAATCATGCCCAGTACGCCGTCGGATTTGCCGGGTGGTTGCCGTCTGCCACCGCGCAGGTGAGCCACTTGGCGAAACTGGAGTCCTTTGGCTGTCTGGGGTTTCTGCTGTTTTGCGGTGCCTGGCAATTCAGCTTGAAACCGAGATCCCTGGACGACAAGTGGCTGTGGGTGATGGTGGGCATCCCTCTGGTTTTGTTCCCCACTCCGATGATTGTGGCAGCGGCCTTGGCGGGTGTTGTTTTAACGTTGCGCTCGACGTTCATTTCATGGTCGGCCACCTCAACGTGGGGTCTGGCCTGCGCGCTGACGTGGGTGGCGGGATTGGCGATCATGACGCCAACATATACGCCCTACCCACGCCTGTTGATCCCCTTGTGGCTGCCGGTGCTGATCTGGGCGGCGGCTGGATTCGCTCGCCTGCCTTACTGGTTCATTCGCCGAGATCGCCCCGGTGGGAGCGTGTTGCTTGGACTTGCGTTTGCCGCATTCATGATCGCCGATTTCTCCGACTGTCGCTTGTGGACGAGTCCTTCGGGCTGGGTTTCCACGGGATCGCGGCTGGGGTTGGCGCAAGCCAGCGATGGCGCGGCTAAGGCCATTCGCCAGGATGCCGGGCCATCCGGCGGCCCGATTCAGGCGATCGTTTATGTTTACGCCGAGCCCGCAGCGTATTACCACTTGAGTGCCGCAGGCCTGCTGTGTGGACCGGTGAGTAACCTGGCGTTTGCGGCGCCGGAGATCACATCGTCGCCGGTTCCCGTGTATTTGGTACTGGGTCCGCACGCCGACCGCACCCACGGATTCGCAGAGGAATGGTCGCTGCTGGGGGACCGGTTCACTCTGCTCGAAGAATTCCCGCTACCGCTGAGCCTGCTCGTCACGCTCGACGAAGGGACCGCTGCGGCAGCGGACGACTCTGGAGACAAGAATGTCGCCACCAGACTGCGGATCTATCGCTGCGAGTTCAACCGCCCGTGATCCGGTCGGGAGAGCCGCTGGCCACGGGCGTTTCACGTGAAAAATGAGGAACCACGGAACACCTGTTCCCTCTGCAAAATTGACACTCTGCGACGGGCCCGTCTTGTGTCCTATCGGTTGCACGGTTTACGTTTTCGACGCGTTCCCCGGCGGCGGTTTGTCTGGCGTTTGTGCGACTCGAACCACCTGGCGATTTGGTGTCTGGATGAAGGATGAGCAGGTCATGGATGGCGACATGGGAACGGGTCCGTTTTCTCAACAGCACGAACACGAACCGCAAGCTGGTGCATACCGGGCCCCAGATGTGGAACACGCTGATTCGCCCGCGGGGCTGCACGAAGATCAGCATTCTGCCGGTCACGAGGTCCACCTTCACGGCGGCAACGCTGCCCACGACACAGGGGTCGCCTCTCACGGCGACGGGCCGTGGTCGATTGAGTTTCCTGGCGCGGAGCACTCCGCAGATTTAACGGCCCCGGCACACGCGCCGATGGAAACGCCTGC
>JBGSIP010000804.1:0-2738 GCA_041742495.1 Planctomycetaceae bacterium | reverse complement strand
GGCGCGTGGATTGAACGTGTTCGACGCCACATGCCCGCTCGTCACCAAGGTGCATGTCGAAGTCAGCAAGATGCGTGACAGGGGATTCGAGATCGTCATGATCGGCCACAAGGGCCATCCTGAAGTCGAAGGCACGCTGGGACAGGCCAAGGGCGGCATGTACCTGGTCGAGACGCCTGCAGATGTCGCCAGCCTGCAGGTGACCGACCCGGACAAGCTCGCCTACGTCACCCAGACCACCCTGTCGGTCGACGACGCTGCGCGCGTGGTCGAGGCACTGCGCGCACGCTTTCCCAACATCACCGGACCGAAAAAGGACGACATCTGCTACGCCACGCAAAACCGCCAGGATGCGGTCAAGGCACTGGCGCCGCAATGCGACGTGGTGATTGTCGTCGGGTCGCCGACCAGTTCGAACTCCAACCGGCTGAGGGAAGTGGCCGAGAATCTGGGCGTGCCGGCCTACATGGTCGACAACGCCAGTGAAATCGACCCGCGATGGATCGCTGAAAACCAGCGTGTGGGTGTCACCGCCGGCGCCTCGGCGCCGGAAGTCCTGGTCAGAGAAGTGGTCGAGCGCCTGAAAAGCCTGGGAATCGGCGCAGTGGCCGATCTGGATGGGGTGCAGGAAAAAGTCGGGTTTCCTCTGCCCAGGGAACTCGGCAACGCCAGGTAATCAGCTCTTCCAGCAGTCTGCCAGCGCGCCGGTACCTGATTCCGTTTTCACCCCCGCCTGATTGATGGACAGGGTGCCACACAGCGGATCGGTATAGCCGCCCGCAGGCACGGCCTGAATAACAAAACCGGTGGCGGTACCCGAGGGGCCCGTCAAGTTGTATTTGGCCGTGCCCTCCTCCGGGGATTGCGTCTTGGGCAAATCCGCACCCGCATAGGTGCCATTGGTGGTGAAATACCGCTCCATGAACTGCGCGTTCTCCAGCATGATGGACTGGGCATCGGCCCGGTTGGCGCGGCGCGCATATTGCTGATATCCCGGATAGGCAATCGCCGCCAGGATACCGATGATCGTCACGACGATCATCAGTTCGATCAGGGTGACACCGAATTGCCGCTTTGCCGTGAACATGGCCATGCTCCCAAGGGTTATTGTATCTGCAGCCAATAGGTCCGTCTAAGCGCGCCACCGGCTGGTCCAGGTGGCGGGGCACCCTTGTTCCCGATGGATTGAATACCCCCGGTCGTGCCGGTCATCACCTTGAAGTCCTTGCCATCCGTTCCGGTGAACCATGCCGGCGGCTTGGTAATGCCGACCGACGTCTTGATGCCGCTGGCGGTAGAACCGCTAGCCAGGAGATCCAGGCTGTCGAAAGCGCCATCGTCATTGAAGTCGAAACTGGAGCCCGTCGTCTTGGCTCCGCTTACTGCATCCAGTTCCATCAGCCAGCTCTCGCCACCGGCATTGCAGACGTCCGTTGACGGAATCAAAGTCAGAAAAATGACCCGTCCGTAACGCAACAGCGCCTGGGTAACGATCTTCTCGCCTGAAGGCGCCGTAAAGTCCATGTACCAGCCAAGCTGGGTCGACCAGTCAATCGGATTTCCCGAGGTTTCCCTGAGTTGCGAACCAAATTCGCTGGTCTGGGCAACAATCGTCTGCTCCAGCAACTGGCTGCGGTCGACAGTAACACCGTTGTCCCATATGCCGTAGAAAGTCTGGACGTCTGTGTTCAGCACATCCGCGCTTTGCAGATATTGTCCGGTCCCGAAATACACCAGCACACCGCCGCTGGGATGCCCCCCCAGGACAGGTTGAGCGGTGATCGGCTGACTCTCGCCGCTGGCATTGTGTGCAACAAACAGCGGGGTGGTCTGATCGGCAAAACTGGTCAGGTCAAACTTCCACAGATTGCCCTGCAGATCACCCGCATAGGCGTAGTCGGCGATCTTGTCGCCGTCGGCATCATGTGTGACCGGGGTCGACAGCCCGTTTGACGTGGCGCTGCCTGCGGCGATCTTGTGAAGCAACGCCCCCGTGTCCAGATTGACCACATACAGGTAGGCCCGTCCGGACGTGCTGTTGTAGCCGTTGCCGAAGATGGCGACCCACTGGCCGCTGTTCAGCCGCGCGATCTGCGGCTTGCTATAGGTCAGCCCCAGGTCCGAATCCGTGTATTCCCACATCACCATGCTGGCCGACGGGCTCGCCACGTCGCTCACATTCAGTGCATAGATGGATTTCCCGCCGCCGCCGAGCCCACCCACCAGAACCGTCTTCCAGCCGCCCAGGTAAGCATCGCTCACCGTCGGCCCGCCGTCCACAAAGTAGCGATGGACGTAGGCCGGATCGGTCTGCGTGCTGAGGTTGGGATACACGGCATTTGGTACGTAGGCGAACAATTCGGTGCCGCCGCTCCCTCCTGAGTCCGCCCGGAATGCGTGCAGCATGCCGTCGTTGCTTCCCACAAACACGGCGGGCGTCCGGCTGGACTTGCTCGCTACATAGGATGCGTAGCTGGATGCTTCGGATGCGGCCATATCCTGGAAGCCAAAATCTTCCATATGCGCAAAAGCCGGATCGGAGTTGATGATGTCACCCAGCACCTTGGTGCGCTTGCGGAAAGTGCCGCTGGTGACCGTGCCCGCTGCGTCCGTCACGATCTCCTCGGTCTGCACCCCGCGCAACCAGTCGAGCCGGGCTGACCCGTTCGTATCTGTGGCCCCTGATGCATCCGTGTTCAGATAGCTCTTCTGGCCGCTGCTGAGCGCGGCCCAGTCGA
>JBGSIP010000803.1:0-2916 GCA_041742495.1 Planctomycetaceae bacterium | reverse complement strand
CATTTCGTATTTATTGCCCCGCAGAATGCCTATTCTTCCTGATCTATCTGTTCAGGAGTCTTCTCGCTGAGCTGTGGCGAGTCCGCGGCCGGCCTTTGATCCGCCGGCGAAAATGCTGCTATTTGCAGGAACCATGCGTCATGAGTGCCTATTCGCAAACCGTTCGAGCCGGCTGTGTGGCGGGGTTGATGTGGAGTTTGGCGCTGCCGGTGGCCGCGCAACCGACGCCGCTTTCCGTTCCCTCGATGGCCACGCCGTTCTCAGCGTCGGGGGCGGAGTTGACCAGTCCCGAGCGGGCCGCGGATGTCGATGACGCCCCAGTCCCGCGTCGGGTAAAACAGCCGGCTCCCCCCGCCATAGCGCGTGATCCCAAACAAACCTCCGGTTCCCCCATTTTGTCGGCCGCAGAAGCGGGTGAGGACTTCTTGTTCCAAGGGGAGTTCATGGGCTACGCCAATGCGGGCGGCAGTCCCAGTTCCTCTGGGGGAACCCGCTATTGGGGCGTGCAGGTCGTCGTGGTGGGCGAAGGAACTTTTGCCGGGCTGATGTATGCCGGCGGTCTGCCCGGTGATGGCTGGAATGGCGAACCGCCACTGACGCTTGCGGGCGTCCGAAAGGGAGACGAAGTCCATTTCGATTCCCCCGTGGGCAAACTGATCGGGACACCCGGGACTGTGCAGGTGGGGGGCTCATTGCTGCGAAAATTCGCCCGCCAGAGTCCCACGATGGGGTTGCAGCCGCCGCGCGAAGCCGTGGTGCTGTTCGACGGTCGACAGCCACAAGGCCTGAAGGCCGCGCGCGTCACGCCAGAAGGGTGGCTGGAGAAGGGGACCGAGACCGCTGACGCATACGGCGACTTCCGGCTCCACTTGGAGTTCATGCTCCCCTATCAGCCCATGGCGGAGGGGCAGGGGCGTGGCAATAGTGGCCTGTATATTCAGAGTCGCTATGAACTGCAGATTCTCGATTCGTTCGGCAAGCTGTCTCAGTTCAACGACTGTGGAGCCCTGTATCGTCAGCGGCCCCCCGCGATGAATCTGTGCCTCCCGCCGCTGGTGTGGCAAACCTACGACGTCTGGTTTCATCAGCCGCAGTTTGACGCCGCGGGCCTCAAGACGGCAAACGCCCGCATCACCGTCAAGCACAACGGCGTGACCATACACGATCAGGTGGAGATCACGGCGAAGACGGGCAATGGGCAACCTGAGGGGGTCGAACCGCTGCTCACGAAACTTCAGGATCACAAAGATCCTGTACGCTTCCGCAACGTGTGGTTGCTGACCGGCCGCATTTCACCCCCCAGCAGCCCGGCCGTCTCACCGACGGCCCAGACGAGTACGTCCCACGTCAGCACTTCGCACGTCAGCTCATCACCGGTGGCGGTTTGTGACAACGTTGCCTGTCCGGCGGGCGAGTGTGGATCTTGTGCCGCGGGTCACTGTTCCTACAGCCCGGAGGCGTCAGACCGGCCGGTGTTCGAGGCCTACCACTACGATCCCTGGGTGCATCCCTACGACGTCATGCTGCCATCGCGGTCCGCCGTCGGCTTGCGTGGCCCGCTGTACGTCCCCAATCGCCTCGGCGCCTACGGAGAGATGTATTTCGACTACGACGCACGGTAGTAGCCTATAGGTTGCGAAATGCCAGCCGGACCTACTGCTCTGTCTATCGTTGTGTGTCAGGCATCGTCTGGGTCACATTGGGCGCCACTGCTGGCTGACAAAGTGCGGTGGACGAGGTTGTAGGTCAGGCTGTGCCTGACGCCATCTCGCCATAGGGTCGCTGGGTGCATCACCCCCCCCATCGCCAGGTGAGCGAGGCTTCCCAAACATCTCCGTGACTCTGTGCCTCTGTGAGATCATCTGTCCTGTCGCGAATGGCACGGTTCACGGGCTTGCCGGAAACCAATGTTGAATGCAGAATTTGCGCGCCCCGTTTCGCTCGCTCCTTGTTGGTTCTCACGGAGGCACAGAGCCACGGAGAAAGTCTGAGTCATCTGTAGTTCAGGCTGTGTCCGACGATCGAGTCGGGTTTGACTCTCGCGTCAGGCACAGCCTGACCTACCTGTCTGTCTAACGTTGTGTGTCAGGTATCAACCGGGCACCGGAGCCACATAGAGACGGAGCGGTGCAGGGCAGCGGCGGCGCTGTGACTGTCGCACTTGGCGAGTCAGGTGCGCGGTCAACACGGCGACGTCGTCCCCTTCGCCACTCAGACCCCGCTGGCTGACGACGCTGCCAATGCCGAACCAGCCCCGGGAGGTGCTCTCGAGTTCGTCATCGCACCACAATCGGCCATCGGGGTCGACTTCGATGCCCGCACGTGCCAACCCGAGTGCGGCCGTGCGACCAATGACAGTCGGAGCGGCCAGTTGGGGCATGGCGGTGAGTCCGCCGGTCGGTGGCGCAACGTCTGCACAAGCCATCTCGCGCTGCGGAAACACCTGCACGCCCAAGCGGGCGATGGTGCCACACAGAAGTTCGCTGGTGAGATCTGCGGACGGCATTCGCAGTCGACGCGGACTACGCGGTTCGCGCAGCAACTGGGCCGGCGTGACGAGCGGATCTGTCCTGGAATGTGCCCCGTTGGCATCAGGGTTCGATTCCCGGACTCCCGTGGCAATAACCATCGTGGGTGCCCGCCAGAAGTGCCCTTGTGCAAGTATGGTTCGCTCATCGTGGCAGCGTACCGGCCCACGCACAAAGCGGACCCCGGCTGTCTGCGCCGCATGCTTCAGTTCCCAGCGCCGCGCAGACACTGCGGCGTGATAGCGGTTGCGCACAGAGGTCCACAGCAACTGGCGACGTTCACCTGCAGTCGCGGTCGCCGCCGGTCCCGCCGCCAGTTCTGCAAGGGCCTGCGATGCCAACTGGTCCAACAGCGACAGTCGCTCGGACCAGTTCAGCTCGATGTGCG
>JBGSIP010000802.1:0-1742 GCA_041742495.1 Planctomycetaceae bacterium | reverse complement strand
ACGGGGACCGCGCGGGCCTCGCCGGCGGTGTCCGGCTCGAGGATGCCGAGCTCCACCTCGACCATGGCGGGCATCGTGTCACCACTCAGGGCCGCGGAGACGAGATTGGTGATTTCCAGCCCGTAGGAATCAAACGCCCGCACCGCGAAATGCACGACACCGTCGGCGATGACGAAGGAGTTCAACTGGTTCGGGTTCGCGTTGTAGAACGCCGTCACCATCGGGGAGTTGGTGTTGATCCAGTTGGTCTCGACCTGGAAGCGGTAAAGGACGCCAAAGCCGTTCGTCCGGACAGTCCGGTCAACAAGGTTGGTGTGGACATAATAGCCGTGCCCTTCCCATGCCGTGCCGTTGCGGACGGTGAGGTAGAGGTTTTGCAGGCGGTTGGTGAAGTAGTTCGTGCCAAAGCCGTCGGCATAATTCTGGACGTAACCGGCGGCAATCACCTGGTTGGGCACGGCGTCGAAATGGGGATAATGCACGTTGCCGACCGAAACAGCCTGCGCCACGTCACGGGAGATCAGCTCGATCGCCGCCCGCCCGCCCTCGAAGACATCCACCTGCCCGGCGACGTTCCGGAACGCCTTCTGCGTCTGCGCAAACATGGCGTAAAGGCCGAAGATGATGATGACGAGCACGGACACCGACACGAGCATTTCCAGCAGGGTGAACGCAAGGCGCCCCCTGCGCGTGGCGCACGGCTGGAATTCAACTGGGCAAAGCGGCGTCATAGCGCGTTGGTGCGGCTGAGGGGTTGGAGGAAAAAGCGGTCAGGCGCGAAGGCGACGAGCTGCGTGCGCATGGTGCCGCTGACCATCGTGCGGTACGTGCGGCGTCCATCCCCGATGGAGCCGTTGGGAAAAATCGGCCAGCGGAAGGTCAGCCGGACCTCGTAAAGGGAATCGGCCACGCTCGGCGTGAACACGGCGGCGTTGGTCACCTGGCAGAACAGGCGGTAGCTGAACGGCGAGGGATCGTTGGTTCCACGGTCCGCCGCCGTACCACTGATGGCCCGCATGTCCGCATAGGTGATCTGGTTGGTCGGGTTGCATAGGAGACCAATGATCTTCCAGCCGCGGTTGATCTGGCCGGGAGTGTTGGTGACGGCCACGCCGCCGTTCACCGAGACGATGCGCAGAACCTGGTTGGTCAGCATGTCCACCGCCTGGTTGGTGGCCCCGTTGGAAGTGTCAAACGGCGGGTTCCTGAGGAACTCCAGCAGCACAGTGGCGTCCTGACCGAGCACGCTGTCGTCCCGGTTGTCCTTCTGCACGCGCAGGCCCGTGGGCAGCACGCCGATGATGGCCACGAGCGCAAAGCCGATGATGGCGATGCACAGCGCGATCTCCACCATGGTGAAGGCGGCCTCGCCACGGGCATGTTTGAAGCGCGCGGCATTCATGGAAGTTCGGGGCGCTCGACGCGGGTGCGGCCGGTGAGCCAGTTGATGCGGATGCGGTTCCAGTTGCTGACGGAGTTGTTGGCTGGCACCTCGGTGACCTGCGCCGCGGCGATGGCGTAGGTGCCGTTGGAGTTCACGAGGTTGAACACGCTGCCGCGCGCCAGCGGGATGATTTCATCGGGATCGCCCGCCGCCAGGTTGGGATCGCGCAGCAATTCGCCCGTCGGCCCGAAGGCGATGTATGGCATCGAGAGGAAAGAGGGAGGCATCGCATTGGTCAGCACAGATTCATCGGGAAAGGGGAAATCCCTGCGCCGGAAGGTGCGGTCGTAAGGGCTGG
>JBGSIP010000801.1:0-2138 GCA_041742495.1 Planctomycetaceae bacterium | reverse complement strand
GGATCTGCGCCGCAGTGCGTTTGACAACTACTTGCAAAAGGCACTGGACAAGCTCAAGCGCAAGCAAGGCGAGTCTGATGCGTCGTACAAGTTGCGGACGTCCGAAGTGACGCGGCGGATGCACGATGTGCAGCGTTACTTTGCTGAAGCCGAATCGATTGAAATGGACTGGACCACCGATGCCAATAGCGGCACTGGCCGAGGAGCACTGACGCTGAAGGCGCTGGCTGGTACTTCGCTGGCCGACTCACTGAATCTGATCGGCAAAACCAAGACGACACTGTCAGTCAAACCCTCCTCGACGGGGGCTGTTTCGTCCAGCCGCATCTTGTTCCCGCTGGATGATTTTCGCCGGGGCATGCTACGGGAGTTGTACCAAAACTCGCGCCCAGCCGCGGAAGAAAAGGTCGACTTGTTTGCCGGCTACAGCGCCGAACAAAAGCAGGCTGCCAAAGATGCTTTGAAGGTGGTGTTCAATCTGCTCGACGAGGGTTTGTCGCTCGAAGCGATCGACGGCTTCAGCGATTTGATCCCGGCGACGCAAACCGGTCTGTACAACCTGCGGCTGGGGATTCGTTGCAAGAACGGTCGGCAGGCGACGCGAGTGATTGAGATGATCCCGCGGATCGAGCCGGGTGCCAAAGTGAACCCGCTGGGCACGGAGTCTGGTTTCGATCTCTTTCAGATTTCCCTGACGGAAAAATCGCTGGCTGGCATCAAGGCCCTGTTCGGCCCCCAGGCAGTGTTCTCCGTGGCGGTCTCCGACGAGGCCATCTTGATGGCCGTGGGAGACGACAGCACGACCGTGATCAAGACGCTGGTGACCGAGCACAATCAGGCGGAGCCAACCACGTCGTCGCGAGTTCTGTCCATCACCGGTGAATTGCGGCCGTGGCTTGCCGCCATTGACGCGCAACTGACCGAGCGAGGCGAACAGGGGAACGCGTATCGCGGCTTGGCGATTCAGTCCCTGGGTGCCGGCGAAGGGAAGCTGACGGTAACACTGGATGGCGGCGACGACGCGGTCCGCGGCGAAACCACGATTGATCGGGCACTGCTGAAACTGGTGGGTGCCTTCATGGCCAAGTTCGCCGAAGAGAATCTCTAGCGAACGGCGTGACTCGTCCTGGTTGGCAGAAATACCGGCAGGGCCTGCGATGAGGATTTGGTAGCTCGCCGCGGTTGCATGAGGTGACCGGCGAAGAGGGCCCTAACAGCCTGTTGAACGACGATAACAAGAAGCAATTCGGGGTACCCTTGGCTGCGCCAGTGCCCTATTTTCGAGGTGAGAACAACGCTGGGCAGAGCCAGTGGCTCGCCAGACTGTGGTTGTATTTTTGTATTTGCAGAGTTCAGCAGGCTGCTAAGGAGCTTGAGGCGGCTGGGTGATCCCGGACCAGTTGGTTTCAGACCAGTCGGTTTCAGACCAATCGGGGCATGCTTGCGGTTCCGCTGCGGGGCGCCGCCGGGGTCGTCGGCTGCTCAGCCAATACGTTCCGATCACCGTCAGAACCCCTCCGAGTCCCAGTAGCGGGAATCCCCAGACTCCCAGTTTGCCTTGGTCAAACAGAGTGAGGAGACTGCTGGCGGAGTTTTCGTCAGGGCGACGGCCCTTCAGTTCCGCCGTGGCGGCCACGACCACAGGTGTCGACTGCAGTCCTGCTGCAGTCATGGTTCCTTGTCGCTTGAGAAACCAGCCACGTACGCGGATCGGAGCGTTCGTCGCTGCGCCGGGAGCAAGTCCATCCAGGGGGTGGCGGAAGAGCACGCGATAGAGATTGGGCCCGGAGTCGCGCGTCTGGATCCACCCCTCCACCAGCGGCTCTGCAAACGCGTCAGCCGGGAGTCGGGCATACCCGTACAGACGCAGTTCTCCCGACAATTGCACCGGGGTGCCGCGATGTTCAGCCGGATAGCGAATGAGTGGCAGATACTCTGGTGCATCGCGGAGTGCGGTTTCCCACTCCACCGCCTGGTCGTCGATGGCGAGCAGAGTTTCGATAACCGGGACATCACTGCGCTCGATCCCGGTGGCATCGTCCCGCACTTCGGCAAACAATTCCGGGGCTAGCGTCAAGCCGGCCAATCGCGCGGCGGCAGGGTCTCCGCCGGGCGCCACCGGACCCGGTTCGGTCGCG
>JBGSIP010000800.1:0-14357 GCA_041742495.1 Planctomycetaceae bacterium | reverse complement strand
CCATGCGCGACGGGCCCGCCGCGGGGTTGGCCATCATTGACCAACTGCTGATGTCCGGGGAACTTGCGGAATATCACCTCGCCCACGCTGCACGTGCCGACTTGTTACGCCGCCTGGGGCTCCTCACCCCGGCCCGTGACGCTTACGAGCGGGCACTGGCGCTGGCCACCCAAAGTCCCGAGCGGACGTTTCTCAAGCGTCGCATCGCAGAGTTGGACACCTTCCGCCGAGAATTGCCCTCCCAGCCGCAGTGACGAATCCATTCGGTGCCCCTGCCGACCCCGGCCGAGCGAAATTCTGCAGAAAATAAGCGATCCTCTGTCGAATCCGATCTCCGGCAGTCGACCACATGGCACAGTCCGCCGCCATTTGGTCGCTGGTTTCGGGCTGCACGCACCGCCATACCTTTGTTGAGCCAGGACCTGCCACCATGCGATTCGTCTGCCTCGGCTATGCTGATCCCCAACAGTTCGAACCGCCGATGCCCGCCGGGGTCGAATCACTTGTCACCGAGTGCCTCGCGTATGACGACGAGTTGCGTCGCGGTGGCCACTACGTCCAGGGTTTCGCGCTGCAGAATGCCCGTTCCGCCGCCACGCTCCGGTGGCGGGAAACCGGGGCCACCATTACCGATGGGCCATTTTGTGAAACGAAGGAACAACTGGGGGGACTGTTGATTCTGGAAGCCCGCGATCTGAATCACGCCATCCAGCTCATTTCCCAACACCCCGGCCTGCGTTTTGGCCCGTTTGAAATTCGTCCTCTGGATCAGGCGTTCATGGATCTGCTGGCCACGCGAGGGTTAAACGGCCAATCCATCGCTTGAGCCAGTTCAACTTCCCGGGCCTGCCTCAGGTGCCCACCGATTCACGCGTGACTGTCAACGCGTGACTGTCAACGTGTGACTGGCCAATCACCAGTTTTGGGTTTTCATCATGAAATACATGCTGCTCATCTACTCCCCCGAAAACGCCTGGTCGGACGGCGAACGCGAGGACTGTTTTGCCGAATCGACCCTGCTCTGCCAGGAACTCGCGGCAGCCGGCAAGTTTCATGCAGCGTCTCCGCTGCACCCGATTGCCACGGCCACCAGCGTGCGCGTGAGGGAAGGTCGGCAGCTCATCACTGACGGTCCCTTTGCCGAAACGGCAGAACAGTTGGGCGGATACTTCGTCATTGATGCCGCCGATCTCGATGAGGCACTTGCCATCGCGGGGCGAATTCCCGCGGCCCGCAAGGGAACCGTCGAAGTCCGCCCGATCCTGGAACTGGCCAATCTGCCCGCGTCGCGGTGACGAAGGGCGAAACTGCGCGTCACTGACACTGTGCGTCTCGCACCAGTCTTCGAACGCTCACTGTCCGGTCCCCACTCCGCTTTCGCGAGGTCTTTTTTCCAAGGAGCCGCCGTGTCTATCTCTTCCGTCAACTCAACTCCGCCTGCTGACGAAGCGTCCGGGAATGCTCCCCACGCAAAGCCCCGTGCCCGCCGCTGGCCTCTGGTTGTGCTTGGCCTCGCCGTCGCCCTGCTGGCGTTCTTGAGCTACGTTCAGGCACAACCGGCGGTGTTTCGTGTCAGTCGATCCTCCATCATCGACGCACCTGCCGCGACCATCTTTCCGCTGGTCAACAATGTCCACACCATGCAGGACTGG
The DNA here is from genome assembly GCA_041742495.1 of Planctomycetaceae bacterium. Lineage (GTDB taxonomy): Bacteria > Planctomycetota > Planctomycetia > Planctomycetales > Planctomycetaceae > JBGSIP01. The sequence goes on along the minus strand of JBGSIP010000800.1, from coordinate 12,705 downwards.
TCGCCGTGGGCCAAGTTGGACCCCAACTGCGAACTGACATTTTCCGGTCCAGAGGCAGGCACCGGTGCCCGTTACACCTGGAGCGGCAACGATGCCATCGGTGCCGGTTCGTGCGAAGTGATTGAGAGCATTCCCGATCAGCGAGTCCGCAGTCGCCTGCAGTTCGTCCGTCCATTTGAGGACGAGAGCGAAGTCCAGTTCACGCTGCAACCCGCCCCTGCGGGAACACAAGTCACCTGGGAGATGACGGGGCAGCAGAACTTCTTCGGCAAACTGATCGGACTATTTCTCGATTGCGAAGCCATGGTCGGTGCCGACTTCGAATCCGGGCTGGCCAATCTCAAGTCGATCGCCGAATCCTCGCCGGAACTGCTCGATACGTCGGTGCCTCCGGCCGCAGAAAGCTTGCCGGCCGGCGCCGCGCCGGCCTCTGAATAAGTCGCCTTGCTGTCATCTCTTTGTCCCTCGCGACCAGTCAATCTCCCGATCCGTCGGGGTCCGTCAATCAACCATCTTTTGATGAAGGTGCAACGATGAGAGTCATGGTCATGGTGAAGGCGACTGCGGAATCGGAAGCCGGTGTGATGCCCAGCGAACAATTGCTGACGGACATGGGCAACTACAATCAGCAACTCATTGACGCCGGCATCATGCAGGGTGGCGAGGGGCTGCGGCCCAGTTTGGACGGAGTTCGCATTCGCTTCCGCGAGTCGGACCGCACGGTGGTCAACGGCCCGTTTTCGGAAACCCGTGAATTGATCGCCGGCTTCTGGATCTGGCGCGTTCAGTCGATGGACGAGGCAATTGCCTGGGTCAAACGCTGTCCAAACCCGATGGAGGGAGAGTCGTGGATCGAAATCCGGACGATCTTTGAAGCCGACGACTTTGGAGATGCGTTCACGCCGGCCGCCCGCGAACAAGAGGCGCGGCAGCGCGGCGTCATCCTGGGGCTTGCTCCGCTGCGGCTCGAAACTCGCGGACCGCTGCCCGTGGTCGGCCTCTCCGGGCGCTTCGGCTCCGACGCCTTCGAGGACCTCTCGGAGCTGTGGCAGCGTTTTGCGCCGCAGATCGGCCAAGTTCCAGGGCAGGTCGGCACCACGGCCTACGGAGTCAGTTGGAACTTCTCGACGGACGGCCAGTTCGATCATCTGGCGGGTGTGGAACTGGCAGCCAACAGCCCGCTGCCGGCTGGACTCGAACAAGTGACGGTCCCCGCGGGTACGTTTGTGGTGTTCCCTTACCCCGGTCATATCTCGGCGCTGCCCGCTACCTGGAGAACCATCTGGTCCGACTGGTTTCCCGCCTCCGGCTATCAGCCCACGCACGGGTCTTGTGTCGAGCAATATTCCAGCGAATTCAATCCTGCTACCGGCACCGGCGGGATCGAACTGTGGATTCCGATCCAGACATAGCACTTCGACAATTGTCAAACCTTCCACAGCACATAGCACCTGAAGGTTGACTCTGATCGGCAGTCGTCACAGCAGGACACCAGATGACACACCCTCCCATTTGCTCTGCCTCCGATTTTCAGTTCGAGCTCATCCTCACCGCTCCCGCGGCGAATGTCTACGAGGCCCTGACCACTCAAACGGGCCTTCGCAGTTGGTGGACAACAACCTGTGACGTGGGCACTGGCGTGGGAGCACAAACCACCATCCGGTTCGGCAGCACAGTGAAGGTGCTGCGCATCGAAGCACTGGTTCCTCCCACAGACATTCAATGGCGCGTCACACAGGCACACCTCGATGTCCCGGGTCTGACGCACACCAGCGAGTGGACAGGCACCACGATCTGTTTTCAGGTTCGTCCCCAATCGGAGACTCAGAGCCGCCTGCAGCTCACACACATCGGCCTGACACCTCAGGTAGAGTGCTTCGAACTGTGCAGCGCGGGCTGGCGACAGTTTCTGTGCAGTCTGAAGAACTATGTGGAATCCGGCGTCGGTGCTCCGTATGTCGGAGCAGTGACCTGATCGGTGCGAGACGGCCCGCGCATTGGCAATCCGCCTTCGCCACTTTCAATGTCCCATCCATCCACCTCAGAAAGTTTGATCATGGCCAATGGCCTCTACCTCAATCTCCCGGTCCGCGACGTGGAACGGTCCCGGCAGTTCTTTGCCCAACTCGGGTTTACGCACAATCCCCAGTTCTCGGATGAGAACGCCGTCTGCGTGGTCATTACCGATCAAACCGCCCTCATGCTGTTGAATCACAACATGTTTGCCGGCTTTGCTCCGCGGCCTATTTGCGACACGGACAAACACGTGGAAATGCTGGCGGCCATCTCCGTCGGCAGTCGCACAGAGGTCGGCGAGATGGTTGCCAAGGCGGTGGCGGCCGGAGGTGAAACGTACGCCGAGCCCAAGGACTACGGATTCATGCTGCAGCATGGATTCCGCGATCCCGATGGCCACGTGTTCGAAATCTTCTATATGGACGAATCGGCCCGGCCAGAATCGAACTGACGCGAACGCAGCCGTTTTGTGGCCCGGGCGCGGGCGGTCTCGACCCAGCTTGCAGTGAATCACCGCAGCGTGACATGATGTCGGCATACCAACAGGGCGTTGGGCCAAATCGTGGACGCGTTTTCGGGTGACCTATGCAGAGCATGCTGGCGAAAGTTCATGGCGGTGTCGTCATCCTGTTCTGGCTGGCAACGGCTCTCCCGGCAGACGCAAAGCCCCTCGCGCCCACCGAGCTGCGTACGCTTGCCACCAAGGCCACGATTGTCGTCGTCAATGAAAATGCGACCGGCGACTTTTCCCACGGCGCGGCCTGGCTGATTGATCGCGACCAGCGGCTGCTGGTGACCGCCGACCACGTCATTGCCAACGCCCGCCAGTTGGAGGCGGTGTTTCCCCAGCGCCAGGGGAAGGACTGGGTCACCAAAGCCGAAGACATCAATCAGCTGCCCCGGCGAAAACTTACGGTCATTCACCGCGATGAAGCGGCTGATCTGGCTCTCGTGCAGGTTGATCGTTTGCCCGCGGACGTGGAGGTGCTGACGCTCGCAGATGACGTGGCTCCCGAAGGTGCCGATCTGTATTGCGTGGGACATCCCATTGGCCCGCGGATGTTCGTTTTCCTGCAAGGGAAGGCACTCTACACCAGCTTCTTTGCAGACGAAGTCTCCGTCGGCAAGGACGGAAAGAATCCCATGCTCATCCGCTCCGAGAACACGTTTCTGCGGGGCGATGGCATGCTGCAGGGGACCAGCGGCGCCGCTGTGCTGAACGCCGAGGGGCGGGTCGTCGGACTGTTCAGTTCCGGGCACGAATTGCCGGATCACAGCGTGGTCCAGGCCGCGATTTCGATCCGGGAGGTTCGGCGGTCACTGTCGCAATCCCCGTTGATTCCTCGTGCCACGCAGATTGCACGGTTCCAGGCAGGGCCTCCGTTCAAGCCCAAATCCGTCGTCGGACGGTGGGTCTGCCGACTTCAGAACAAGAATGGCCTGATCGACATGGGGGCCGAGTTCACCGCCGACCGCAATTTTGTCCTCGCCAACCCCGTCCAACAGCTCAAGGGAACCTACCGGGTCGTGAACACCACCGTCATTCTGACCGTGGACGGATCCTCGACGTACAACAAACTGACGTGGAACACCGATCAGGGCTTCACGCTCGTCACCAAAGATTTTGAGCTGACCTGCGAACGCCACGACGAAGGTTTGGAACCCGTGGCCACCCCGGCACCCGCGTCGCCCTCGGGAACACCACCCTCGACGGCCGCGGTGTCGCCCAATTCCAAGCCCGGTCCGCAGGCGCAGGCCACGCGTACTCCCGCTCCGCCCGCAAACCCTCCCTCCGGTGATCCCGCGCCCTCCAACAAGATCACGCGCGGCCGTCCGCCCACACGTCAGCCGGGCGGCAACTCCCCAGGTAACGGCCAGCCAGTTCCTCAACCGCCTGCCACGCGGCAGCCCGCCCCAGTTCCGTCCGACGAAGGTGACGCTCCCCCAGCCAAAACACCACCAGGTTCCCAGTCCCCCTCGGCCGCCCCTTCGTCACCGCCGGACCGCAAGTCGCAGACACCACCCCCGGCGGGCAAACCTGCGGACAGACCTTCTGGAAAGCCTGCGGGCAAACAGCCCCCGGCCAAAGACGAAGCAGACCCAGACGCACCACGACGCCCCAAGGCTCCGATCATCAAGTTGCCGTAAGTCTCGGGTCAGCGTTTGCGCTGCGAACGAACACAGGCATCGGCCGCGGACCATCAAGCACGACTCCTGCGTCCTGACCGCGTCCGTCAACGCAGACAGCCCTCTCCAAAATTCTTGGAAAGGGCTGTCCGGGTGAAACTCAGAGTGGCAAACATCGTCGTGGAAGCACCGGCAGGCTCGCGCCTGCTCAACCACTACCAAGGCAGGTTGGTATCGCGGTTGTAGCCATCAAAGCCGGGATAGAACCACGGGCGGCGATAGCTGTAGTACGGAAAACGAATGTGACCGTACTCGCCCGAACGGTAATAACCGGGGCCGAAGTGGTACTGGTATGGATCGCCGGCTGGCGAACCCGCTCCTGCACCTCCACCCATCGCGAGCGCCGGGTCGCCATGCGGCAGGGGGCCGCGACCCACATGACCGGGAGCTGAATAGAAATACGGCGAGCCGGCGACCGGAGCGTAATAACCCGGCAGCGAATAACCCTGGTGAATGGTTCCCGGATAGTCGCCAGCCGGTCCTGTCACAAACGTGCCAGAGGGCTGAGCATAGATCGGCTGGGAAATCTGCGGTGCCGCGGCATATGTCGCCTGCGCCGGCAGGACCGGGCTGTTGTCAAAGACCGGTGCCGAGGGCTGATAGCCGTGCATGCCATGGTCCGGCGCGGGGAACATCGGTTCCTGCGCGGGCATCGAGAGCATCGGCGACTGCATCGGGGGCGAGGGCAATCCGGGAATGTCCTGTGCCGCGACGGGCGCTGCCATCGCCGCCAGCAGGCTCAAACCCCAGGTCATGGAACCACGCATATCAAACTTCTCCCAGGGGGTGGCCATCGATCGACAGGGGCAGGCCAGCCAAACCGTCCATTGCCCACAGCCAGTGTTCAATCGCCCGAGTGTAGAAGTGGGCATCTATCGCAAGATAGGAGAAATGGGAACACCTCGCGGCGAGGGAGACCTGCAGCGCCGATTTTGTCGGATTTGTGCTCTAAACGGGGCGATTTCGCGGCGGTAGGCGTGCCGATCTAACCGATGGAACTGCTTGTTACGACCGCGCACCTCGTGTGCGCCTGGCTTCCCAGGCTGGGAACTGACGCCCGGCTGGCAGGAGATCGACAGGATGTCACGAATCCAATTTCCCTTGGGAATGATTTTGCTGGTTTGCTTTGCGCAGTCTGTCAACGCACAGAACATGGGCGAAGAATTCACCGGCGGAGTTGCCTCGGGCGTGTACGGAGCCAATGGGTCCGAAACGCTGTACCCCTACGACTCGAATGAGCCTTGGTTGCATGGGTACTGGCAGGAAATGCCGTACTTCGGCGGATTCGCGCACTTCCGACCGTACAATTATCGCCACGTCCTGAGCCAGTCGCAGACCGCGGCCGGCTGGGGGATGAATCCCAAGATGCCATACTCACAGCAGTTCTGGCACCCATACCACCAGCAAGCCAGTCTCGCCCCGTCCAGCGGCTATCAGCCAGTGCCTGCGATGCCCACGATGCCCGCGGCTCCCATGTACCAGGCTCCGCAGCAGTACTACGTCCCCGGCAACAGCTACCAGGCTCCCACGTACGGCATGCCCGGCAGCATGGACGGGATGCCCAGCGGGCAGCAGCCGATGTACTCTCCTCCCAGCCAGCCCATGAACATGCTGCCTCAGCCGACCCCGGCTGTCCCCGCACAGCAGACGAGCTGGGGCTATCAGGGCAGCGTTCCGGCGCTGCCGACCGGCTACATCTCGCAGCCGCAACTGCTGGTCGCTCCGCAACGATAGCCTCTCAAACAGCTGTCGCGTCGGGGTGACACCTGACTTTCGCCAGCGCTTGACGAACCTCGCAACCTGAAATCACAACAGCCACACCGCTCCTGATGAGCCGTGTGGCTGTTCTCGTTTGTCCGGCCAGAGCCCACGCACTCAGAGTCGGGGTCAACGTGGCAACTTTCTGCTTCCCGAGGCGCGCAAAAAAACCCTCGGCGTGACAGCCACGGGCCAACAACAAGCACTGAAACGCAGAGTGGGTCAGCTGCAGGTCAGAGTGGATCGCTTGTTGAAACCGTGTCTTCGCGCCGAGGGTCGGCTGGGCTTCTTAATGCTAAAATGAGATCGCAGATCTCGTGCCAATTCAAATCGGATAGAGAAAATGCCTCGGGCTTGGCCAGGGAGAATATTCCTAAGTCTCTATTCAGTAGATGGATATGGCGATCACTGTGGGCCGGGGTTCTGTGCGGGAGACTTGACAGTTGCTCGGTGAGTTCCGAAGCTTGGGGGATGTGGCGCTGACAGCGCCGACTCGGCGCTGCGTCTCGGCGCTGAGAAATCCTACTTCGGCGCTGATCGGCGCTCGTTGAGTCGACTTGTATGCTCACATCTCTCGAGAATCCCGGCGCTCGCCAACGCAAGTGGATTCTCGCGACCCTGGCGACGATCACCGTGACCTATTGCGTCGCGGTGTTGGCCTTCGTGGCGACATCGCCCGATCTGGCCTTGCGTGCGCTGCTCGTGAATCAGGACGGCGTGGGTCCACACAACGGTGTTCAGATTCGCCGCGTACTGCTGCCCGTGCTGGCGAAGTCCGAGGGGATTCATCACTGGGGACAATATCCTCAGGCGGGCGACTACCTGATTTCGATCGCCGGTCACCCGCTGCGCGGCTTCCATGACTTTGCCCGAGCCCACGTTGAGTTGCGCCGGTCCCGCATCGCCCCGGATGTCCTTCCCGCCGGGACCGATCCCCTGGAGCAAGAGGCCCTCAAAGGGGGCATTACTCCGCTGATTGAATTTGCCGGCAGTGATCAGGTGCCGACCGGTCGCGCCGCCAAGGTGCTGCTGTGGCGACCGGAGTGGAAGTCGCCGCGGGAGTCCTGGCTGCGGATCGGCGAAATTTCGGCGGTTGAGGTGGCACAGACCGTGCTGTGGTTTGTGCTGCACCTGGCGATTTTCGGCGTCGCCGTGCTGGCCTGCTGGAATCGCCCGTTTGATCGCTCGGCGTGGTTGTTTTTTGCCACCTGCCTGTTGTCGTTGTGCGCGTTCGTGGGTGGGTTCCACTGGTGGGTTGTGGCGGGGTCGCTCCCGCTGACGATTCCCTTTGCCGTCAGCGCGGTGTTCCTGCCCCCTGCGGTCCTCCACTTCTTTCTGGTGTATCCGCAGGAGCCGCCGTGGCTGCGGGGGCGACACTCAACAGGCTGGCTGGCCATCGGCTATGGCGTCCCTGCGATCGCCGTCATTTTGATCTCGTCCCTGGTGATCGGGATCTATGCGACGTCCGGCTCTGCCGAGCAACTGGCTCCCTATTGTCAGGTGCTGCGTACGGTCATCTTCGTCTACATGGCGATTTCGCTGGTCTACTTTGTGCTGTCCATGGCGGCCATTCTGCACAATGCGACGCGCACCACAAACGTCCTGGAACGCAAGCAGTTGGCGTGGATCATGTGGGCTGCCGTCATTTCCATGCCCATGATTGTGTACACGGTTTATCTGGCGTACTTCGAGCCAGACTCATTCGCGCTGGGGCAGGCGCGGCTCCCGATGCTGGGGGTCACACTGCTGTTCAGCGCCGCCTATGCCGTGGGCATCATTCGCTATCGTTTGCTGCTGTCCGATGAGCTGTTCGGACAGGGGATGCTGTACTATCTGGCGGGCTATGCCCTGACCGCCGTGTTCAGCATGGTGGTGACCTTGGCCAGCCTGGCGGCCGCGTACCTGGGGGCGATTATTGCCGATCGCTTTGTGTCGGTCGCCTTTATTCTCATGCCCGCCGTCGTTCTGTTGCTGTGGTACCGCGACCAGGTGCAGCAGGTCATTGACCAGTGGTTCTTTGGCGAGCGGGTCCGGCTGCAGCGAGCCTTGCATCAGGTGCAAACGTCTTCCAACGACGACATCGATCACAGCGATTTGTCGCGCCGTATGCTGGCCTCCTGTCGTGAGGCGTTGCGCATCGAGCACGGGGCGGTCTATCTGCGGGCGGGGAAGGGGACTTCGTTTCAACTGGTGGCGCAAATTGGCGAGCGCCGCTGGCCGGCGGAGTTTGTCGGGCGGGAGCCACTGCTGGCCAGTTTGAGTCCAGGAACCACCGTCATGTGGGTGCCCCGCTCCTCGGGTGAAGAATTGCCCGACACCCAGAAGATGCTGCGGGAACTGGGGGCTTTCCTCGTGCAAGGGCTCGACTGGCAGGCCGATGTCGTGGGGATTGCCGCCCTGGGGCGCAAAATTGGCGGCGCACCGTTCACAGACGAAGATGTCACGTTCCTCAACGCGATTTCGCAGATTACTGGCGTGGCTTTGCATTGCGCGCGTGTGCAACAAGGGGTGACTGAACTCAGCCACGAAATCGAAGAGCGACAGGCCACCATCGATGCCCAGCGACGGCAAATTGCCGTGCTGCATCAACAGTTAGCCAAGCCGGCTGCCAGTCTGGTGGAGGCACCGGCAGTGGACTCCGCGATGGTCCCTGCAATTCCCGCTGCCACGTTCGATCGCAGCGACATTGTCGGCCACAGCGCGGCGATGGCGACAGTCCTCCGTACCGCAGAGCGTGTCGCTCATAGCGACGCCAGCGTGCTGGTGCGGGGCGAAAGCGGCACCGGCAAGGAGGTCCTCGCCCGCGCCATTCATCGTAACAGTGATCGCCAGTCCGGTCCCATGATCAGCGTGCATTGCGCGTCGCTGTCTCCGAGTCTGCTGGAGAGCGAACTGTTTGGTCACGCGAAAGGCGCATTCACAGGCGCCCACAAGGATCGCGTGGGCCGCTTTGAGGCCGCCCACGGGGGCACGCTGTTTCTCGACGAAATCGGAGACATCACACTCGAAACCCAGGTCAAGCTGTTGCGGGTTCTGCAGGAGCGCAAGTTCGAGCCGGTTGGCAGTCAGCGGACGGTCACCGTCGACGTGCGACTGATCACGGCCACCCACCGCGACCTGGAAACCATGATCCGTCAGGGTGAATTCCGCGAAGACCTGTTTTATCGGCTGAATGTCGTGTCCATTCAGCTGCCTCCGTTGCGAGATCGCGGGGCGGACGTTATCGAACTGGCGGGACGATTTCTGCAGTCGGCCAGTCAGCGGTCCGGGCAATCGGGCCTGGAATTCGACGCACGGGTGCTGGAAGCGCTGGAGAAGTACACCTGGCCGGGGAACATTCGAGAATTGCAAAATGCCATCGAGCGTGCCGTGGTGCTGGCCGATGGGCCCGTCATCACTCTTGGTCACCTGCCGCTGGAAGTCCGTGAAGCCCTCTCGTTCCCGCTGGGCTCCCGGCGCAATCGCACCTCTGCGGATGCCGTGGGACGCTCCGACTCTGGTGTTGAGTACGGCCGCTATGCACCCGGGGCAGCGATCGGTTCACCAGGTCTGACCGATCGGCGAGCTGCCTCGTTGCGGCAGCCAGAATTGCTGGAACGGCAGGAACTGGAAGCGGCCCTCAAGGCTCATGACGGCAACAAGGCAGAAGCGGCCCGCGCTTTGGGCATGCCGCGCAGCACGCTGTACAGCAAGCTCAAGAAATATCGGCTGTCATAACACCGCGAAGGTCAGATAGCGCCGCTGTGCGGTCAGGTGGCCGTCTGTCGCAGACCACCGCCGCGAGCGTCTCAGGATGGATGGATCATGCCCAGGCTGTTTACCAAGCGGCGACCCAAAGTCGGTGCCAAACCCGGAACGATCGTGCTGGCTGCCGGCTCCGTTCCGCCGCACATTTCAGTGTTGCGACGTGACACCGATGTCGTCGTGCGGCGTACGGTATCCTCGGTGCACGAAATCGCCGCGGAGCTGGAAGCACCTGGTGTTGTGTGGGTAGACGTGCAGGGGCTGGGAGACGAACGGGTTCTGCGGGACCTGGTCGAACTGTTCCAACTGCATCCGCTGGCACTCGAAGACATCACCAACGTACCGCAGCGCCCGAAGGCGGTCGAATATCCCGGGTACCAGCTTTACATCTCCCGCATGGTCCAGTTGCTGGATGACAAGACGCTCGACATCGAACAAATGACCATCTTTTTCACTCGCAAGTTCGTACTGACGTTTCAGGAACGCTACGGAGATATGCTCGATCCTGTCCGCGCCCGCCTGACGGAGTCACACGCCAACGGCCACACTGGCGGACATGGGAATGGACTCGGACTGCAGGCCGATTACCTTGCCTACTCCATCATCGATACCATCATCGACGGCTACTATCCGGTCCTCGAAGTGTTTGGTGAGTACCTGGAACAGTTGGAAGAAGCAGTGGTCAACGAACCGCAGATGTCACTGGTGACATCGATCAATCACGCGAAGTCCCAACTGCTGCTGCTTCGCCGGGGCATCTGGCCGCAACGGGAAGCCGTGAGCCAGTTGATTCGTGACGAGTCACCATTTGTCAGTGACGAAGTAAAAACCTATCTGCGCACGTGCTACGAGCACACCGTTCAGGTTGCGGACGTGCTGGAGACGTATCGCGAAATCTCCGGCAACCTGTTGAGTATCTATCTGTCAGTGGTGAGCAATCGCACCAACGAAGTGATGCGCGTACTCACTGTGGTTTCGACGATCTTCATCCCGCTGACGTTTCTGGCGGGCGTGTATGGCATGAACTTCGACCAGATGCCCGAACTGCACGCGCGTTACGGGTACCCGATTCTGATGTCCGTCATGGGGGCGCTGGCCGTCGGCATGCTGTGGTATTTCTGGGAGATTGGCTGGATCGGTTCTTCCGCCAGCGACGACGACTGACCGGCCAACCCCAGCCACTATTTCGACGGTGATTCGAGATCGCCATTCTCAATGCGGTCGATGCGGTCGCGCACGTCTTCGTAGTCGTAGTCTGCGGCGAGGATCTGGCTGTAGTGATCCATGGCCCGGGCGGCATCCTTGCGCTTCTCGGAAATCCGTCCCAGATAGTAGTGGATCTCCTTGAAGTCGTCCGGACGCTCGTCGAAGCGGAGTCGATCGATAATCCGCTCGAACTGGCGAACCGCCAACTGGGGCCGGCCATCCTGAATGAAGCACTTCCCCAGCCCGATGATCGCGTCGATTTCCAGCCGCTTGTCGGCAGCGGCCTGCTGCAGGAGGGGAATGGCGTCGGCCCAGCGTTTTTCGCGCCGGTAGATGTTGGCCAGGTCGAGTTTGGTCCGCATGTCCTGTGGATGTCGTTTGATCCGGATCTCCAGCACTTCGCGTTGCCGCAGACGGTACTTGTCCCGGGCTTCCTTGGCGATGCGTCCCAGATTTTTGTCGGCCTCGTTTTCCCGATACGCCTGCACGGCCCGATCCGAGGTTTGTTTGAGCAGGACCAGCTCCACTTCTTCGCGTTGCTCGCGAATGTCGGAATTGCCGCCCGACATCTGATCCGCCGTTGTGAACTCCTCGATGGCTTCTTCGAGGCGACCTTCGCGGCGTAAAAATTCCGCCAGCTTCAGGTGCAGATCCTTATTCTCAGGATCCTTCCGGATGGCCCGCTTGAGGTCTGCTTCGACGCTTTGTCCGGGTGCCGTGGCGTCTTCGGCCGACACCGTTCGTTTGGAGATCTTCTTGGCGACGTTTTCGTCGGACATCACATCGCGTGTGGAGGTCGCCTCCTCAAAGTTGCCGCGGTGGATGGTCTTTTGAGCCTGCAGCCACATCACCATCGTGCGCGCTTCGGAATCCTCGGGGTCGAGCATCTGGATTTTCTGCCAGACGGCGGATGCCTCATCGAACTGATCCCGATCCTTCAGCAGCTCGGCATATTCCTTGAGGAACGATTTGTTCTTGGGATCTCCCGTCGAGGCGACAGCCAGACCGAACGAATACACGGCCACTTCGCCATAGCCGCGTTCCCGACAGGCTCGCCCCAGTTCCATGTTCAGCGTGGGGTCCCAGGGGTTGAGCTTCAAACCCTCTTCGCAGGCCTTGTCGACTTCGTTCCACTCTTTCTTACCGCGGGCCTTGCTGATCTTGCCGCGAATCCCCATCAACTTGGTTTTCGCCATCATCCCAGCGCCGGTTTTGTTGTTGGCGTACTTCTTGAATTCGGAATTGCGCAGCGTCTCCCGATAGAGCCTGTTGGCGGGCACCATTTCTGCAGCCTTGCCAAACATCTCGATCGCGTAGTCCCAGTTCTCCCGCCGTACGGCTTCGCTGCCGGTCAGGAAACACCGTTTTGCAATGTCGTCTTCGTTTGCCATACCAGTCCCGCAGCACTCCCGTCTGTGTGGCCCGCAAAAACCCCGTTCAGTGTCGCTGCCGAAGACAATGGCGGCTTACTGCGAGATCTGCCTCATTCTAGGACATCGGTCGGACCGCTGTCGTGAGTCGAGTGGCCAATTGCCAAGCCGACCAGCCGATCAGTGTTTGAAATGCCTCCGACCGGTAAACACCATCGCGATTTCGTGCTCGTCACAGGCCGCAATGACCTGTTCGTCATTGACCGACCCGCCCGGTTGAATGGCCGCGCGAATCCCCGCCTTGGCCGCCTGATCGATGCCATCCCGAAACGGGAAGAAAGCGTCCGACGCCACCACGCCCCCGACGGCACGGTCGCCCGCTTTCCTGGCGGCGATTTCGGACGAGTCCAGCCGGCTCATCTGC
>JBGSIP010000799.1:0-2021 GCA_041742495.1 Planctomycetaceae bacterium | reverse complement strand
ATTGGGATCAATGGCGATCTGGAAGATGATCCGCGGCGACTGGCAGTCGGCTTTGGAGACGGCGCCACCGACAACCGCAACGCGGTGCGACTGGCCGGAGTGTTCAATTCCGTGTCTAGCCAGTTGGGAGGCCACACGGTCAGCAGTTACTACGACGGGATCGTCGCGCGAGTGGCACAGGGCTCTGCCTCGGAGGCGGCGCTGCGGAAGGGCTCGGGAGATTTTCGCGACTCACTGCTGGGCCAGAAACAGCAAATTTCTGGCGTGAGCCTGGATGAGGAAGCGATTCGCATCCTGCAGTATCAGCAGGGATATCAGGCGGCCGCGCGGATCATTTCGGTCATCGATGAACTCTTCAACACCCTGTTGCAGATTTAAGCGGAGCACGCTCGATAGTGCCGCTGCCGTGAGGCGGGCACCGAGAGGAGACCGCGGGAGACAGACGCCATGACGATCGGCCCATTGCTGCCGGGGCGAATTCCCAACTCGCTGACGACCACCCACATCCAAAAGCAGCTTTCGACGCATGAACAGACACTGCAGCGGTTGCGCGACCAGCTTTCGAGCGGTCAGCGGCTGATCGTCCCCAGTGACGATCCGACGGCTGCGATTCGGACGGTGTCGATGCAGAAACTGCTGGAACAGAATCGGCAGGTGGCCAGCAATCTCACGACGTCACAGTCGCTGCTGGCTGCTGGCGAGGACTCGCTGGGCCAGGTGAGCAACGTGTTTGATGCCGTCAAGAGCATGATTCTGCAAGGAGTCGGCGAGAATTCCACGTCGCAGGAGCGCGCCCAGTTTGCGCAAGAGTCGTCCATTCTGCTGCAGCAGGTGGCTAACGTGGGCAATACCCAGTTCCGCGGGCGGTATCTGTTTGCCGGGGCGACGGCCGAAACGGCCCCCTTTTCGTTCTCTGACAAGGGGATTCGGTTTGAAGGCTCGCTGGTCGACATTCAGTCGTTTGTCGGAACGGATGACCTGGTGGCGAACAACATTCGCGGAGACGTGGCATTCAATCCACTGGTCTCTGTGGAATCGGCCGACCTGAACCCGGCGCTCACGTTCGAATCGACCATTGCCGGTCTGCGCGGCGGCAAGGGGGTGACGCTGGGAGAGATCACGGTGGCCGTCGACGACGGGACGACTGTCGAAACGCGATCGGTCGATCTGCGCGGGAGCGTCACCGCCAACGACATCAAACTGCGCATCGAAGCGGCATTTGCTGGCACCCCGACTCACGCGGTGACGGTGGGCATCGATCCCGGTTCGGCCAGCGCTTTGCGCATCACCACTGCGGGGACCACCGTTTCGATCGCCGATGTCTCGGGAGGGAGTGCGGCGCGCGACTTGGGAATCCGGTCGCCGGCCGTGGCACAGATCACCGGGGACGACCTGAACCCCAAGCTAAGCCGGCTCACGCCGATCTCTGCACTGCGTGGCGGACTGGGACTGACGGGCACCGCGGGGACCGGATTGCAACTGAATATTGGCGGTGACGTGGTGACTGTCGATGTGGACGGGTTGGCGACCGTGGAGGATCTGCTCAACCGCATTCAGGCGGCTTCGCCTGATGTGGTGGCCACACTGGGGAGTTCGGGTTCATCGCTGGTGGTCAGCAGCCGGTTTGGCGGGGCGACGTTTAGTATTGGCGAGAATGGCGGGACGATCGCCCAGCAGCTAGGCCTGCGGACGTTGTCCGGATCGACTTCGCTGAGTCAGCTCAATCTGGGGGCGGGCTTTCCGCAAGAGGTGTCACCCAACCTCGAATTGACCCGCCGCAACGGGAGCGTGGTGCAGATTGATCTGGCGGGCGTCGAAACGTTTCAGGACGTGCTCGATGCCATCAATGCCGTCGATCCCGGGCATCTGACGGCCTCATTTGTGGCCACCGGGAATGGCCTGACAATCACGGATGACTCGGGGACCGGACCGCTGCTGGTGACCCAGTCGGCGATTTCCAGCGCACTGGGCCTGCCGGCGAGTGAGCCGGGTACGGACCCACTGGTGCCGCTGGTGGGCGC
>JBGSIP010000798.1:0-10002 GCA_041742495.1 Planctomycetaceae bacterium | reverse complement strand
CGGATTGCAGCAACTGGCGATAGCGATCTTCTGGCCAATATGGTTGACCACCGTAGACGGCGGCACCGGCCACGACCGCTGCATGAAACGAACGATCCTCGAAGGCGTGCAGCGTGTTGTGATGCACAAAGACTTCGATGGGGCCCTGGGCCGGCAAGAAGTGGGCCAGATGTTCAATTTCGTGGCGGAGTGAGGCGTGCCGCTCGCTGGATTTCTCGAGGAGATCCGCGTGAGTTTCCGTTCGTCGTGATTCCAAAAACTCGTTCTCCAGACTTCCAGAACACTTGAAGCTGGCCTGTTGCCGGAGCTTCAAATCGCGCAGCGCCGCGAGCAGCATACTGCAGTACACGCCAGCCACAACATCGCGGCGTGACCAGCGAGAGAGTCACAACTGGGGGATTTCGATCGCCGGCAGTCGCCGCACGTCTGGGCTGGGAGCTTGCTCTACCACCGCAGCGGTGGTCCCGTTCGGAGGCATGCCTCAGGTGGCCACCTTGCGTCGTGGCACGATTGGCAGCAAGCGGCGTGCCGGAATCAAATTGGCCCTCCGCGCCAGGTGTGATGAGCTGGCCCGGCACCAACATGGTGGCAGGTTTCGCCCCTCAGTTTCCGTACCTGCGGTGGTGAACCGGCGGCGATACTCTCGCAGGAATCGGCCAGAACCTGGCTTCCAAGCAGGACCTCAATCACGGCGAACCCTGCAAAAGGCTGCCGACACATGCAGGCGATTGCAGCCTTCCGCCGTTGCTGCACGACTCGTCAGCCCAGTTCTCAAACAAATTCTGCAGCGTGACGAAAGTTGGTCCTGACAGATTGATCACTGCCCATCCATCGATCGACCCCGGGAAACACCGCGGTTCTCGACGGCGACGCAGCGGGACCATAAAACATGAATTGCTCCCGCTGCCGGTCCTCACCCGCCGAAGTTCTCGGGCGACCTGCGGCAAACCACCGCCTTGCATCCCGCCTCTTTCCATTCCGCAGCAGACTGGCCGGGCTGACGCCCATTCGGACCGCCGCCGGGAACGCCTATGTTTCGCGTCCATTCGCAGCCCCCACGCAGCTATCGGCGAGCCATTTTGGCCCTGCTCGCCCTCAGTTGCACATCGCTGGCCGTGACCGTCTGGGTCATGTTGGACTTCATCCGGGAACAGGAAACGGTCCGGCACATGATGCGGTTGTTGCCAGCCGACTCCCAACCGGAAGCCCTGAACTTGCTGGACGAACTCCGCTGGCAGTTCCGGCTGTCGATTATTGGTGTGCTGAATCTGGTCGTCTCCGCACTGGCCGTGGTCATGCTGTGGCGGGCCTACAATACGTCCCAGGCCTCCTTGCGCGACGTGCGGATTCTCGCCAGCGACATCCTCAGCAGCATGGACCTCGCGGTGATCACCACCGATCTGACTGGCCTGGTGACCGGAATCAACCGCCGAGGCATCGAGCTACTGGGCAGCGCGGCGAGCACGCAGGGCCAAACGCTCGACGAAATCGCCAAACCAATGGCCCTGAACGACTTTCGGCAGCGGGCAATGGGCCACACAGGGGAGGATCTCACGGCCGATTTCGCCTACGAACGGGGGGGGATCTTTCGGACCTATCGGGCGTTCTGCCATCCTCTGCGGAACCATGCCGGCGAGGTCACTGGCTGTATCCTGCAGTTGCGCGACGTGACGCTGCGGGCGCTGATGGAAGACCGCCTGCGGCGGATGGAACGCTTCATGGGACTCGGTTCGCTAGCCGCTGGTTTGCACCACGAAATCAAAAATCCACTCGCCGCACTGTCGCTGCACGCGCAACTGTTGGACGAGAGTCTGGAGGACTATCCTGTCACACAGGAACATCGGGAGAATCTCTCGGTCATTCAAACCGAACTGGCCCGGATTGGCATGGTGCTGGAGAGCTTTCGGGATTTCACGTCCGTCGCGACGCTGAATCGTGTGCCGACCGATATCCTGCCGTTGATTCGCACGCAGCTTTCACTGGTGAAGCCGCAAACCGATCAGCAGGGGATTCGCGTCCAGTTGGACGAGGCAAGTCCCGCGGCAACCGCCATCGATGCTGATCCCGACCGGCTGTCGCAGGTCTTGCTGAACCTGTTGCTCAATGCGATCGAAGCGATGCCTCACGGGGGACAAATCTCCATTCGGGCCTTCCGCACGGACGGACCACCAGTGCCGATGTTGCAAATTGAGATCGAAGATTCCGGGCACGGCATCCCTCCTGAATTGCGGCAGCGGATCTTTGACCCCTACTTCACCACCAAGGCGAACGGAACCGGCATGGGACTTGCTTTGAGCGAAAAGATTGTTCGCCAGCATTCCGGCACCCTGGACGTACGCTGTGGCGAGGCAGGAAGCACGTTTGTGGTTTCGCTGCCGTTGATCTGCGTTCCTGAACCAGTGAGCCTGTAGCGGTATGTCAGACGGATTCCGAATTCTAATCGTCGACGACGAACCCAACATTCGCAGCGGGCTGGCCAAAGGCCTCTCGGGTGAGGTGGAGCACATCGACACCGCGGGCACTGTCGAAGAGGCCCTCGCTCTATTGGCGACCCAGCCTTACCAATTGGTGATTCTGGATGTGCGCTTGCCCGGGGGCTCCAACGGGCTCGATCTGCTGACCATCATTCGGGAGCGGCAGCCGACTTCGACCGTCGTGGTGATGACCGCTCACGGCACGGTCGAAACGGCGGTCGACGCCATGCGCCGCGGCGCGTTTGACTTTATTGCCAAACCGGTCGACCTCAAACTCATCCGACAGCAGGTCCGCCGGGCCCTGGAACACCACCAACTGCTGATCGAAAATCGCAAGCTGCGGGACCGTCTGGCAACGGCAGGAGAAATCTCCGGTATTATTGGCAATTGCAGTGCGATGCAGGACGTGCTGCGACAGGTGCGGCAGATCGCCACGACCAATACCACGGTGCTGATTGAAGGCGAAAGCGGCACTGGGAAGGAACTCATCGCCCGCGCGCTGCACGACTTGAGCCATCAACGGAGTGGTCCGTTCATTGCCGTCAATCTGGGCGCACTGCCGGAAACACTGCTCGAAAGCGAACTGTTTGGGCACGAGAAGGGCTCATTCAGCGGCGCAACGCGGCAGAAGCCCGGCTGTTTCGAGCAGGCCCGGGGGGGCTCATTGTTTCTCGACGAAGTGACGGAAATGTCGGCCAAGAGTCAGGTCGATCTGTTGCGCGTGCTGGAGACCGGGCAGTTCACTCGCGTCGGGGGCGAAGAGGCACTGGCATCCGATGCGCGGATCGTCTCGGCCACCAACAAAGACATTCACCTGCTGATCGAAGACGGTACATTCCGCGAAGACCTGTATTACCGTCTGAACGTCGTGCCGATTCGGGTCCCCTCACTGCGCGAACGCCGCGATGACATTCCGCTGCTGGTGGAACACTTTCTCAACCATTTTTCGCAACGGCACGAACGCCAGCAAAAACGCTGCGACGATGCCGCGATGTCGATGTTGACCGCCGCCAATTGGCCGGGCAATGTGCGACAATTGCGAAACATGATGGAGCGGCTGGTCGTTACCGTCAGCGTCGAGACCATCACTATCAATGACTTGCCGCGCGACTTGCTGGCGCAGTCGCGGTCGGCGACGGCGGTCGTGCGTCCGTTGAACGACGTGGCGGAACAGGCTGAGAAGGAGGCGATTCAAGCCGCCCTCGCCGTGTGCGATTTTCACCGGGAGCGAACCGCGAAAGCGCTTGCCATCAGTGTGCGTACCCTGCACTACAAGATGAGTCGCTACGGACTGCACTGACCGGGTGGCCCGTCGGCCCGTCGCCAGGCAGGGTTCGTTTGCTCTTCTTTGCAAATTCTGTACTGTGAGGCGATCGCTTTTCGTTCCGACGAAATTCCCTCACAGGCTCGCACAGACATGTCGTTTTCTACGGCGGCTCCCGGTCGCACCCGGATTGGATGGATTGGCACCGGTGTGATGGGGGCCAGCATGGCTGGCCATTTGCAATTGGCCGGCTATGAGTTGACGGTTTACTCCCGCACCCGCAGCAAGGCGCAGCCCTTGCTGACCCGCGGCGCAAAGTGGGCCAGTTCTCCCCGTGAACTGGCTGAACAGTCCGATATCGTGTTCTCCATCGTCGGCCATCCCGGTGATGTCCGTTCGGTCCTGCTGGGAACAGACGGCGCTCTGGCCGGAATCTCCGCCGGCGGCATCCTGGTCGATATGACCACCAGTCAGCCGGGTCTGGCCGTCGAAATCCATGCCGCTGCCCGCGACAAGAGTGTGGGGAGCGTCGATGCACCGGTGTCCGGAGGCGATGTCGGGGCCCGCAATGCAGCGTTGTCCATCATGATCGGTGGCGATGCCGAAGTGGTGGAGGCTGTCACTCCGTGCCTGCAGGTCATGGGCAAGACCATTGTCCATCAGGGCCCAGCCGGAGCCGGCCAACACACCAAGATGGTCAACCAGACGCTCATTGCCACCGGGATGATCGGCGTGTGCGAAGCCCTGCTGTATGGCTATCGCGCCGGCTTGAATCTGGAGACCGTGTTGCAGTCGGTCGGTGGGGGCGCGGCCGGAAGCTGGTCCCTCACGAACTACGGCCCGCGGATGCTCAAGAACAATTTCGATCCGGGCTTCTATGTCGAGCACTTCATCAAGGATCTGGGAATTGTGCTGGAAGAATCGCGGCGGATGAACCTGTCGCTCCCGGGTGTCGGATTGGCGCGGCAGTTGTACATCGCGCTGGAAGCACAAGGGGACGGCAAACTTGGCATCCACGGCCTGCTGCTGGCACTCGCGCGGTTGTCGGCTATTGATTGGCAGTCCCGCCAGGGTGACGCCTGATTGCTGCGGGCGTTGAAATCGTGGCTGCCAGAATGACGCGGTGCTGACTGACGTTTCTGACCCGGACGGTCCCGACCCACCTCGCGGAGCACTCGCGCGTGACAACTGAAATTCTGGCCCTGCTAGCCATGCTCCCCGTGGCGGTCGTCGGCGTGTTGATTGTGGGCTTTCGTTGGCCGGCTCAACGGGCCATGCCGCTTTCGTACGTGGTGGTGCTGGCGCTGGCGGTCGCCGTCTGGCAGGTGCCGCAGGCGCGAATTGCCGCGGCCACGCTCAAAGGAGTGCTGCTGGCTGGAGAGTTGCTGTTCATTATTTTTGGGGCGATTCTGCTGCTGAATACCCTCGAACAGTGCGGCGCAATGCCGCGAATTCGGGCCGGCTTTCGCAGCCTCTCTCCCGATCGCCGCGTGCAGGTGATTGTCATTGCGTGGCTGTTTGGATCGTTCATCGAGGGGGCCTCGGGTTTTGGCACGCCGGCCGCCTTAGCCGTTCCGCTGCTGGTGGGGCTTGGTTTTCCGCCGCTGGCGGCAGTCGTCGCGGGAATGATCATTCAAAGCACTCCGGTGTCGTTCGGAGCGGCGGGCACGCCGATACTCCTGGGAGTCAGCACTGGCTTGCAGGGGGATGCCGGAGTGCAGACCTGGAGCGACGCGGCAGGGTTTCTGCCTGGCGACCCCGGCCGAGCGCAACTGCTCACCGCCATTGGCTTCCGCACGGCGTTGCTGCATAGCTGTCTGGGGCTGCTGATTCCATTGATTCTCGTCAGCGTCATGACGCGGTTGTTCGGCGAACGGAAATCGTTTCGGGAGGGGCTGGCAGTCTGGCCCTTCGCTCTCTTTGCCGCGGTCGCAATGATCGGGCCCTATCTGGCGGCGGGATTGTTGCTGGGGCCCGAGTTCCCCTCACTGGCGGGCGGGCTGTGCGGACTGGCGATCGTGATGTGGGGCACTCGCTGGGGATTTCTGGTGCCCGCCGGGGCCCCGTGGGATTTTCCCGCCGCCGAGAAATGGCCCGCTCACTGGCTGGGAACGCGGACCATTGCGTTCAACGAATCCACGCGTGTGATGCCCGGCTGGATGGCGTGGCTGCCGTATCTGCTGGTTGGTCTCACCCTGGTGCTGACGCGGCTCAAACCGGTCGGTCTGCAAGCGTGGGCCAAAGCGTGGAAATGCACCACTGGTCCGCTGCTGGGGACCGATATTCAGGCCGATTTTTTTCCGCTGTATACCCCGGGGACCATTTTTGTGGCGGTCTCTCTGGTTTCCTTTCTGCTGTATTGGGTAACGCGGCAGGCGGGCTGGGCTGACTACCGCCGCGCAGGCTGGCAGTCGCTGGCCACAATGTCGCGGGCCTGGGTGCCTCTGGTGTTTGCGGTGGCCATGGTGCAGGTGTTTCTCAACAGCTCTCAGGGGGCGGCCGGCTTCGGCAGCATGCACCTGGTGCTGGCCGCTGGCGTGGAACAACTGTTTGGACAGGCCTGGCCGGTGGTCGCCCCTACCGTGGGGGGCATTGGCGCTGCGGTGGCAGGCAGCAACACGGTCAGCAACATGATGTTCTCGGCGTTTCAGTTTGAAGTGGCCGAACGCATTGGTTTTGATCCGCTGTGGATGGTCGCCCTGCAGGCCAACGGCGGAGCGGCGGGAAACACCATTTGCGTCCACAACGTCGTCGCCGCGTCGGCGGTGGTAGGGCTGCTCGGGCAGGAGGGCCGCATCATCCGTGCCACGGCGCCGGTCTTTCTTTATTATGCTCTGCTCCCGGGGATCGTCTGCTTGTGTCTGGCAGGCTGGCTGTCGCAATGGAGCCCGTTGTGGAACCTCCCTGCCTGAGCGAGGACGGGGACCACCGAACACAAACGCCTGCGACCTGCGTACTCCACCAATTTCACTCTGTTCTTGCAGAACGGTCCAAACGATGACTGCTGCCTTGAATTTGAACCGCGTACTCATGGGGCCCGGACCGTCGGATGTGGACCCGCGCGTGCTGGCTGCACTGGCCCGGCCCACCGTTGGCCACCTCGATCCCGCGTTCTTGTCCATCATGAACGACGTGGGGCGTTTGCTCCGCCAGACCTTTCGGACGCAGAACCAGTTGACGTTTGCCGTCTCGGGCACCGGCAGCGCGGGCATGGAGGCCTGCGTTGCCAATTTGATCGAACCGGGCGACTCCATGCTGGTCTGCGTGAACGGCCTGTTCGGCACCCGGATGGTCGACGTGGCGCAGCGTTGCGGGGCTCATGTCATTCCACTGGAAATCGAATGGGGCCGCGTCTTCGATCCCCAGCAGATCGCCGACGCTCTGCGACAGCATTCCGTCAAGGTCGTCGGAATTGTCCATGCGGAGACCTCGACCGGAGCCCATCAGCCGCTGGAAGACATCTCCCGCCTCGTGCATGAGGCCGGAGCCCTGCTGGTGGTGGATGCCGTGACCAGTCTGGCCGGCGCCCCGTTGGAAGTGGACGCGTGGAAGATCGATGCCTGTTATTCGGGAACACAGAAGTGCCTGTCGTGTCCGCCGGGACTTTCGCCGGTGACGTTTGGCCCTGCGGCATTGGACGTGATCGATCGCCGCAAGACCAAGGTCCAAAGCTGGTATCTCGATGCGACCATGCTGCGCAGTTACTGGGGCACGGAGCGGGTTTATCACCACACCGCCCCCATCAATATGAACTACGCTCTGCTGGAAGCATTGCAGATGGTCGACGAAGAGGGATTGGAGCAGCGCTGGCAGCGACACCGAGTGCATCACCAGGTGCTCAAAGCGGGACTGACGGCCATCGGCATTCAATATGTCACGCAGGAGGGTCACCAGTTGCCCATGCTCAACGCCATCGCCATCCCCGATGGCATCGACGACCTGACAGTTCGCAAGCAGATGCTGCGTGAATTCGGCGTGGAAATTGGTGGCGGACTGGGCAAGTTCAAGGGGAAAGCGTGGCGCATCGGCTTGATGGGTGCCACCTGTCACATGCAGAACGTCATGACTTGCCTGTCGGCTCTCGAAACAGCTCTGGCGACGCAGGGTTACCAGTCGACGCGCGGTGCCAGCGTCGCGGCCGCCATCGACAAGGCCAACGAACTGGGACTCTCGGCCGCGGCGACATAGTCCCCGCACCGGTTTCGGCAGAGCGCACGGCGCAGGCTTAACCCTGTGCCAGGTGCTCTGCCGAATGCTCGGGACCACGAAACAGTGAAATCGAAATGTCCCGCAGCCGGACAGCGACGCTCTCGACGTACACCCCGACCGCCCCGGAACCATACGTCTGATCGGCCAGTGACAGAATCACATGGCCGTCGACCGACAGTTCAAAGTAACTGCCAAATGCAATGACTGTGATTTCGTACTCCCGCTGCTGCGACGTGCGCCAGTAGCCCGCTTGCAGCGGCCGAAACTGCATCATGTGTTCGCCGGTCGCTTCGCGGTTGGTGCCCCACGCACGCATCTGCGCCAAGCCTTTCTGCAGATCGAGCGAGAGGTAATAGCCGTCGTGCGAATGGGGATCGACTCGCAGCAGCAGGCCACATTTGCCATCGTTGAGCAATTGCATGCGTGTCTGCAGTCGGAATGAGGCCATGTGATCGGCCAGCAGAAAACCCTGAAAGTCATACTCGCTGCGCAATATCATGCCGTCCGCCTGCGGCTCGGCCTGACAGGTGCCCGCCGGGTTGTCGACGAGCAGCCGAATTTTGCTGGTATCAAACGCGATGTCGCGGCGGACACGCGCAGCAAGAGCCGGAAAGGAATGGACGGCCAGTTGTCCATCGTCGGCCTGCACCAGCAGCTTGGGGGGTGGAACCAGATTCCGGGTGGTCCGGTCCTGTTCATTGCTGGTGTAGAAGTTCCACAACGCCATGCCATGCGCAGTCGGTGCCGCACGCGCGGCATAGTTGCCCGCAGGGAGCAGGACGTTATCCGAGTAATTCGCCCACGGGCCCGTCGGCTGGCGCGAATGCCAGTAACGCACCTTGGCGTCTTCCCGAATACTGCCCAGCAAGTAATACTGATCGCCAAACTGGACCATGTTGGGGACTTCGATGTCGTCGTAAAGTCCCGAATGAAACAGCGCCGGTCGCGCGGCAAACTGATGCGGTCCCACCTCTTCCAGCAGTGCGACGCAGCCCCGACGGACCACCGGACCGCGTGGAATTCGACCAGCGACCAGCAGCCAACCGCGATTCTGATCGCGAAAGTAAAACGGATCCCGCCAGCTCACCCAGTGGCGGCCTTCGTCGACCGAATGTTCATAGTGCGGTGCCGTCGCGACTAGCGGAAATGTCGACGCCGCATCGAACAAGCCGGTGTGACTGTCGGCGACCTGCGGCTGCAGAACGCACCGCTCGCACAAATTGACCCAACTGGTCGGCGCTTTGGTCCATTCATACAGGTTGCGGCTGAAGGCGAGGCCGATGCGCTGCACGAGGCCGTGATCCTGCTGGGCGATTCCGGTGTAAAACATTCGCCACCAGCCCGGCCGATGCGGATCCGGCGACACCGCCATCGTCCACAGCATGGAGTCATCCCACGACCCGGGATGACCGATGAACAGAGCGTTTTCCACCCGGCTCCACGAAATGCCATCGTCGCTCACTGCATGCGCGATGAAATCGTGATTGGGAAGCACCAAATGAAACAGGTGATACAGACCCTCGTGGTAAACAACGTCAATGTCGCCAATGGTTTTGCGGCTGCCCGTTGATTCCTGGTACATCCTGAAGTCGTTTCCTGCTGGACTGTGGGCGGGCTGTGAGAGAGTCCCTGCACTCGCCCCACGGCGTTCGCTGTCACACTCCCAGATCGGACGGTCCCAGCACGCGAGATTCGGTTTCCGGATCGCCATCGTGTCCGGCTGCCTGACCGTTGGTCGCTGGCGTCTCAGAAGTACCAGCGACTTTGGGCTGGGGAGCCGAAGCCGCCTGCAGGACGAGTGGCTTGGCGTCGCGTCGGGAGGGGGGCCGTGACGCAGACGGTGATTCGGCCGCGCCTGTCATTGTCGGTCCATTTTCCGCTGGCCCTTGTCCCACGGGGACAGCATCTGGCGTGGGGGGCAACGGAGCTGCGAGGCGATCCGCTGCCGCTTCCTCGTCCGCTTCGGCAGGAGCGACCGGTTTGAGCCAGTCGATCACGCGAGTTGCGATGCGGCTTTTGACCTTCTTCAGGCGAAACACGGCAATCGAGCGACCT
>JBGSIP010000797.1:0-8426 GCA_041742495.1 Planctomycetaceae bacterium | reverse complement strand
GACCACCGCCGAAGTGCTGGCTGTGCGCGAACCCGGCACGCGGGCCAATCAGCCGGGCTGGCGCGTCCGGGTGATTCCCAATCAGTTTCCGGCGGTGGTGGCAGCGGGCAGCGAAACAGAAGCGGACGACCCGACGGCTGTGGGCTTTCACGAAGTGGTCGTGGAGGGGCCGCAGGCCGAATCGCGAATGTGCCGTTTGGCGCTGTCGGTTTATGCGGACGTGTTGTGGGCCTATCGCGAGCGGTTGCGCGCGTTTCGCCGCGAAGCGCGCATTCGTTGTGTGCAAATCTTCAAAAACGAAGGAGCACAGGCAGGGGCTTCACTGCCGCATTGTCATTCGCAGATTCTGGCGCTGAGTTTTCTGCCCCCCGCTGTAGCGCTGCGCTGGCAGGCTTGCGAGGCGTGGTATCGCGAGCACGGCGAATCGTGGTGGGAAACCGAGATTCGACAGGGGCGCGACGCGCGCCGGATCGTGGGTGAGTCGGGCGGCGTAGTGACTGTTTGCCCGGCGGTCAGCCAGTTTGCCTTTCAACAGGCCATTGTCGCTCCCGCGAGCGCGGAGCGGTTTGAAGAGTTGTCGGACGAAGATCTGGTGCCGATTGCCGCCGCTTACCGAGCGGCCCTTGTGCGGCTGGACGAGGCCAGTGGCGGCAGTGCCTTCAATGTGGTGCTGCAGACCGCGCCGCCCGATTGGTCAGGGGGGCGGGGCGTGCCGTGGTCGCTGGAAATTCTGCCACGGTTTCAGGGGATCGCCGGGTTTGAATTGGGGACCGGAGTGTACGTGAACACGGTGGAGCCGGAAACGGCGGCGTCGCGGCTGCGGGCCGTGATAGTGGGTAGTTTGGAATAGTTGCGGCGTTGCGGGGGAGGCTGTTGGTTGTGGGGGTGGCACTCCCGGACCACTGACAGCCGACGATTCGCTGGCAGTCGCAGCCCCCCCGGGCCGGTCGTCATTCGATATACTCTGGGGCCGAACTGCCGGCGTGGGCGTGAGTGTGTCCATGCCGTGGCCGGTGGATCGCCAGATGGATCGTCGGCGGGTGCTCCGTCTGACGACCGTCGTTCGTCCGTCTGCCCAATCCGTCGCGATGATGAATATGAATCCCAATCTGAAGCTGGTCTTCGCCATCCACAATCATCAGCCCGTCGGCAATTTTGATGGCGTGTTTGAGGACGCTCTGCGAGACAGCTATCGGCCGTTTTTGGAAGTGCTGCAAGACTACCCTGAGATTCGTGTGGTGTGGCACACGTCGGGGAGTCTGATGGAATGGCTGGTCGAGAAGCGACCCGAGTTTCTGGATGAAGTCCGCGAGTTTGTGGAGCGCGGGCAGATCGAGATTCTCGGCGGACCGTTTTACGAACCGATCATGGCCTGCATTCCCCGGCGCGATCGCATCGGCCAGATCCGTGCCTATACCGCCTGTTTGAACGAGCTCTTCGGCACGCGGGTGCGCGGGATGTGGGTTCCGGAGCGGGTTTGGGAACCGAGCTTTGTCGGGGATCTGGTCGAGGCAGGCATCGAATACACGCTGCTGGACGACTATCACTTCCGCTGCAGCGGGCTCCCTGAAAGCGAACTGCATGGCTACTACCTGACTGAAGACGGTGGCCGGACGCTGAAGATTTTTCCCGACAGCGAACCGTTGCGCTATCTCATTCCGTTCTCCACAGTCGAGCAGACGATGGAAGCGCTGCAGAAGATGGCGCGGGAGCAGCCTGGAACGGTCGTCACGTTTGGTGACGATGGCGAAAAGTTTGGCGTGTGGCCGGGGACGAAAGATCACGTCTATCGGGATGGCTGGCTGCGGCGGTTTTTCGATGCCGTGATCGCCAGTCGGGACTGGCTGACCACCTGCACGCTGGCCGAGGCCGTGCAGGAGACGCCACCCGTCGGAACTTGCTATTTGCCAGATGCCAGCTATCGCGAAATGACCGAATGGGCGATGCCCACGGACAAGCAGATGCAACTGCGACGGATTGAGAAGCAATTGCAGGACGAAGGGACGTGGGACCAGGTCAAGCCGTTTGTGCGTGGCGGCAACTGGCGGAACTTTCTGGTGAAATACCCGGAAAGCAAAGAGATGTATGCCCGGATGTGGGACATCAGCCGCAAGTTGGCACTGGCGGAATCGCAACTGGAGCCCGGACAAGACGAGCCGCCACTGCTGGCGGAAGCTCGTCGCTCGCTGTACCGGGGGCAGTGCAACTGCCCGTACTGGCACGGGTCATTCGGCGGGCTGTATCTGCCGCACTTGCGAAACGCTATCTATCACCATCTGATCGCCGCGGACAACGCGCTGGAGCAACTGGCGGGACGGCCACGGAAGTGGGTCGACGTGAGCGTCGACGACTACAACTATGATGGCCGCAAGGAAGTGACGCTGTCGAATCAGCGCGTGGTGGCGCTGGTGGCTCCGGCGCGGGGCGGACATTTGTATGAACTGGACCTGCGGGCTCCGCGGCACAATTTGCTGGCCACGCTCAATCGCCGTCCGGAGCCGTATCATCAGCGCATTCTCGACAGCGCTCGCCTGGCGGCACAGGCCGCCGGAGATGGTTTGCTGATGGCTGATTCCGCGGGAATGGTGCACTGCAAGCAGCCCGATCTGGACAAGGCCATCATCTATGACGAATGGCCGCGCAAGATGCTGGTCGATCACTTCCTGCGTCCGGGCTCATCTCGCGAAGCCTTTGCGCGCTCGGAAGGGGAGATTGGCGATTTCGTGCAGGGTGCCTATGAAGCGAAAGTGCGGCGATCGGAGGAGTTCGTCGAACTGGAGATGACGCGGTTGGGCTACGTCGGCGAGAACACGGCGCGGGTCACCAAGACCATTCATCTGAATCGCGAAAAGCCGTCGGAAGTGTTGATCCGTTACCGCTTGTCCGAACTGGCACCGACGCGGCCAGTGCACTTTGCCATCGAATTCAACTTCGCTGGCATGGCGGCGGGAGCGCAGGATCGGTACTTCTACGACGGCCGCGGACAGCAGTTGGGCCAACTGCAGACCATTCACGAACTGGTGGGAGTGAACCGGTTTGGTCTGGTCGACGAATGGCTGGGGGTGGACGCTTCGCTAGAGCTGTCGCGGATGGGCAGCCTGTGGGCGTTTCCAATCCAGACGGTCAGCCAGTCCGAAGGGGGCTTTGAACTGGTGCATCAAAGCTGCACGGTCGTGCCCCGGTGGGAGTTCATTCCCGATCCGAATGGAACATGGTCGGTGGATGTGCGGCTGACGCTCGATACGTCGATGGTCGACGCTCGTCAGTTGCGCGAAGCGGCAGCGGCGACGTAGGTCGCTGTGAGCTTCAAAGGCAACTTCCGCTGAGGAGACGCCAGCCGTGGAACGTGCCTGTGATGGCAGCCCACGGCCGAAGACCGCCGACGCAGGACATTTGTTGGCAGGTCGGTGGCTTACGCTTCCATACCCGAGCGATAGTAGTCCTCGTTGAAGGGGACTTCTTCGCTGCCAGGAGTGGGAAGTGCCTGGTTGACCGTGCGTTCGGAATCGCTGAGGTCAATCATCGCGTCGGGATCCATCGGATCGATGGCCCCGCCGTTGTTGTCAAAGACCTGCCGAACGATGGGCTGCGTGTATTTTTCCCCATTGCGACGGGCCACTTGCGCAATGGAACCGTTGTCGAGTACGACGTAGCTGCCAATGGGGAACAGCGACTGAATCTTCAGCAGCGAACGGACGACGTCCGGATCGACCGCGCGGGACTTGGCCATGCGCACAAGGCACTCCATCGCCGCGTAGCGCATCATCGGCGGACGATAGGGACGCGGTGATGTCATGGCGACAAACGCGTCGGCGACTTGCAGCACGCGGGCAAACGGGTGAATGCTGCTGCCGCGTCGACCGCGGGGATAGCCCGTGCCGTTGAACCGCTCATGCACCTGATAGGCGACGACGGGAATCACGCTCGGCAGGGCCGACACATGCTGGAGCAGTTCCAGCGAGTGGATGGGATGGCGTTTGATCTCGAGCATTTCCACGGGGTTGAGCCGTCGCGCAGCCAGGCGAATTTCCTTGGGGACGCGCATCATCCCCCAGTCGTGGACCAGTCCTGCCACGCCCACGTTGCGGACGTTTTCGGCGTCGAAGTTCATTTCGATGGCGATGGCCATCGCGAGCAGGGCGGTTTCAAGCGACCGGGACGCCAGGTCATCTGAACCGAAATCTCCAATCGCTGATGTCAGCGTGTTGTCGGTATCGGTGGTCATTTCCTTGAGATAGTCGGCGGCCATCGTGGCGACCAACGAGCCATCCATGCCGGCTTCGCCGGAGAGGGCTTCGCTCATCATCGTCGAGAGGGCTTTGCCGTTTTTGCCGTGCTGGTCGAGCAAGCGCGAACGCTGGTCCGTGTCGTAACCCTGGCGACCGAGAAACACGACGTTGTCGCGCACGGCGGGGCCGCGGTTGTTGACCGAGAGCAGGCCACAGTCGATGACGGAGTCGATCTTCTTGGTGAGTTCGGTATCAAACACCAGCGTGGGAGCGGGTTTGGTGCCGAGAGCCTGCAGACTGATGCGGGCGACTTCGGCTTTGGACGAATACACCGTCTTGTTACCGCGGGCGCGGAGGTGCTCGCGAATATCCTGCGTGAGGACCGATCCGGCCGCGAGCAGCAGGAGTCCGTTGACGTCGGTCAGATCGGTTTCGAGCCGACGGCCGATGATGAGTTCCTGCAGGCCGACGGCCGCGAGCTCGTCGTCTCCCGATCCCGCCAGGGCGGGGTTGCGGCTCGTCGAAACGGTCATGTCGTGGGCGCTTTCGTCACAGCGGGACTCGTGAGAGAACCTGGTTCACTCACGGCTTACAAAGAAGAATACAACCAGCACCAGGAGTTTCTGCGTGAGCACCGTCAGCAGACGGTCCGGGCGAGCCCGTGCGCCCAGTCGCCGGCCGATCAGTTGAATACGGAGAGGCGCGCGACGACGGTTTAACAATGGAATCTACCTCACAGTCAATCGGCTGTGTGGAGAATCACGTTGAGTTTCGGCAGCAGCAAAACTCTTGAATCGGAGATGTCAGGAAGAATTTCCCGCATTCCTGCTACGTTGAGAACCCCCGCCCTCCGTGCGCAATTCCTGCCTTCGGCGCAACCGGCCCGGCGCGCAGGGGGGGGAGCAGGGAAAATGTTGCAGAAAGGCAGCGCTGGGCGGACCAGTTCCCAATCCTGACCTAGATTGCAACAGTCCCTCAGACGAACCGCCCGACGACTCTCCGTCGGCAGCCTGCATGGCGGTTCCCTCCGGTTCGGCCGTGTCACTGCCCAGGAAACTCCTATGTCCGCCGTTGCCACATCCGCCTCACTCACGGCTTCGATCGTGAACCCGATCCTGCTGGCCACGATTGAGACGTTTGACATGATGCTCAGTTGCAAGGTCTCGCGCAAATCGCTGGCGATCAAGACGCCAGAGACGGCGTTTTATGGCATCACGGCCGTGATCGGGTTGACCGGTACGGCTGCCGGAACAATCTGTGTGAGTTTTCCGCAGGAGACGGCGTTCGCCTGTGTACGACGGTTGCTGGACATGGAATTCACCGAAGTGAATGCGCTGGTCTGCGATTCCGTTGGCGAGTTTGCCAACATGATCGCTGGCAGTGCCAAGGACAAGCTGTCGCAGGCCGCGCTGAACCTGGGTATTCCCACGGTGGTTCGCGGTGAAAAGCACCATGTGGATTTTCCGTCGAACTCTCAGCCGATGTGTGTCACTTATGAGTCGGAACTGGGCCCGTTCATGATTGCGTTTGGATTCGTGAACCGCTGCTAACACCTGCCGGCCACTTGTGGTGCCTGTAAGAGGCAGAGTCGGTGGACCTTTGAGACGTGCATTGACCGCAGCCTGCGAGGGCAGCGGATTACCGATCCGTCAGTCTGATACTTACGACAAGGGAACTGAGATGAAGGTACTCGTAGTGGATGACTCCGCCATGACGCGGATTGTGGCCAAGAAGACGCTCGGCGGACTGGGTATCACCGACGTGGTCGAAGCCGAAGATGGTGTGATGGCGCTGGAACGCTTCAAGGAAGCCACGCCCGATGTTGTGTTCACGGACTGGAATATGCCCAACATGAGCGGGCTGGAGCTGCTGCGTCACATTCGCGAGCTGAACAAGACTGTGCCCGTGATCATGATCACCACAGAAGGTTCGCGCGGCAAGGTGGTGGAAGCGATCCAGGCGGGTGTCAACGACTATCTGGTCAAGCCCTTCACGCCGGCGAGCCTGAAAGAAAAACTGTCGAAGTGGATTCAGGTCAACGTGTGACGGTGGCCAACTGACGGCCTGCGAATCGCTCCGTGCGGATGTTACTGACTCTCTTTCGTTCATTGCAGGGTGCTCCCATGTTTGATCATCTCCGACCTGCTGCCGCGGTGGCGACGACTTCCGATCGCGATCCCGAAGATCAGATGCTGCGCGACATGTTCGTGACGAACGCAGCCGATCTGTTGGACACGATTGAGGAAGATCTGGAACTGCTGGCCTCGCAGGAGGGGGCGGTTGACGATCACCTGATCAACAAGATTTTCCGGTCGGCGCATACGATCAAGGGGGAATCGGGTTTTATCCAACTGCAGACGATTGGCCGATTGGCCCATGCGATCGAAGGGGTGCTGGATCAGATTCGTGATCACAAGCTGACTCCAACGGCAGGCATGGTCCGCCGGATCGGAGACTGCTTTGAAGTGCTGCGGCAGTTGATTCTGGATATCGACAACTCCGAGCACGGGGACATTGACCCTTGGCTGGCTGTGCTGCACGAGATTGCCGTCGGTCCGTCGGCGCCCGCGGCGGTGGCAGCGAAAGTGGCTCCCGCAGCAGTCGTGCCTGCACCGGTGGTTGCCCCTGTTGCGGCACCGGAGCCGGCAATGGTTGCCGCTGCACCGGTGGCGGCTCTCGTGGCTCCAAAAGCCGATGAGCGCAGTGTGGCCACAGCGCGCGTGCTGGTGGTGGATGATGATTCCTCGGCCCGCAAGCTGGTGCAGTTTCGGTTGGGACAACTGGGACTCAGTTGCACCTGCGTGGCGACCGGTGACGAAGCCGTACAACTGATGAAGCAGCGGTTCTTCCACGTGGCCGTCCTGGACATCAACCTGGCGGGCGAGTCCGGAATCGATCTGATCCGCAAGTTGAAGGCGGTCAATCCGATGGTTCAGCCAATCATGCTGACGGGGACCGTGAATCGCCGCGAGGTGCTTGCGAGCCTGGAAAGCGGAGCGTTTGACTTCTCAGCAAAGTCGGCGGATATGTCTCAATTGCTGGATTCCGTGCAAACAGCACTGTCGCGTGCCGACCGCTGGCTGAACGTGCTGAACAGTCGTTATTGAAACGTGAGCCGGCCAGACGGCTGGAACTGTGGTGGCTGGATTACAACCCGAGTTGGGTGGCCGGTGCTTGTGAGTTGGTGTTGTAGTCGGGTGCTCCGTTTGTCGTCGTGTCTGGAAACCGCATGTCGGTCCCGTCTTCCATCGATGATTTGCTCAAGACCATTGGGCGTTCCACGCACGAAGTGTGCGAAACGTTCTTTGGTGCGGGCATTCGTTCCGTGTCGCGAATCGACGCGAGCGAAGCGGAACCGTCTGATGGCGCTGTCATTGACATTGACGGAGAGCGGACGGTCCGCGTGAGTGTGCATCCCTGCCGACAGTTTGTTTCCCACGCCGCGCAAGTGGTGATGGGGGAAGCCCCCTCGGCAGATGATCCGCTGTGGGATGACGTGGTTCGCGAGATGGCCAACATGATCGCCGGGCTGGCCAAACGCGACTGCGACGACGGGCAGATGAAGCTGGGGCTGCCCCAGTCACTGCGCTCGGATTCCGGCGCGGACGTATTCGCTCACTTTGCCGAGGTTCAGGGCCTGCAGTGCACGACGTCGCATGGCGATGTCTATGTGCGATTTGCCCGCTCGGCCGGGACGTAGTTGTCCGTCGCTCGCAGATTTGTCAGCCGCCGTGGACGTGGCGTCAGACACAGCCTGATCGACAGACGACTGAGTCTTTCTCCGTGGCTCTGTGCCTCCGTGAGAACCATCAAGGAACGAACGAAGCGGGTCACGCGCACTCTGCATTCAACGTTGGTTTCCGGCGGGCCCGTGAATCGTACGGTTCGCGACAAGATCTATGATCTCACGGAGTCACAGAGTCACGGAGATGCTTGGGAAGCCTCGCTCACCCCATGGCGCGATGGCGTCAGGCACAGCCTGACCTGCTGGTTCACCCACTGCTATTTGTCAGCCATCGTCGATCGCCGGGTGCCACGGCTGGCTTGTCCAGCCGTGAGGTGATTGGCAAGTCAGGCTGTGCGGGCTGAGACCGGGGTATCGGTCACGATGACGTTACGGCACAGCAGAGAACGGGGCTGTGATCTGGGTTGGCTCACGCCGGTCCCTCCGCTCACACGGCTGGGCAAGCCAGCCGT